>JASFUT010000204.1:0-6362 GCA_050050175.1 Chromatiales bacterium | reverse complement strand
GATCGCCCGCGCCTTCGATTACCGCTTGGGCGCCCGAGTTTCGCACGGCGAAGCGCTCGCCGGCCATGCCCGCGGCGTACAGGCGCCCGCCTGTGGCCCCGTAGAGGCAGGTATTACCCATGATCACATTGGAGTGCCAGTCGAATCCCGCGGCGCGGGCCGGGCGCAGCACGATGCTGCCGCCGGCCATGCCCTTGCCGACGTAGTCGTTGGCATCGCCTTCAAGGCGCAGGTGCAGGCCGCCGGCGTTCCAGGCCCCCAGGCTCTGGCCCGCGGTCCCCGTGAGGCGGATGGTCAGGGGCGCCTCGTCCATCCCCCGATTGCCGTACCGGCGCGCGATCTCCCCCGACAGGCGGGCCCCGATGGAGCGGTCGTCGTTTCGCACCGCGTAGTGGAACACCCCGCCCGAGCGGGCCTCGAGGGCCGGGCGGGCGTCCTCGACCATGCGCTCGGCGAGCTTTCCCCGGTCGAAGGGCCGGTTCCGCGCCTGAGTGCAGAACCGGGGCTGGTCCGGCGCCGCACCGCCGTCCGCCAGCAGGGGCTGCAGATCCAGGCGCGCCTGCCTCGGCGTGACGCCGGGTAGGACCCTCATCAGGTCGGTGCGCCCGATCAGGTCTTCGAAGCGGCGCACTCCCAGGCGGGCCATCCATTCCCGCACCTCCCGCGCGATGAAGCGGAACAGGCGCTCCACCATCTCGACCTCGCCGTGGAAGTGCAGCCGCCGCAGCACCTCGTGCTGGGTCGCCACGCCGGTGGCGCAGTTGTTCAGGTGGCACAGGCGCAGGTACTTGCACCCCATGGCCACCAGGGCGGCCGTCCCGAATCCGAAGCTCTCCGCGCCCAGCAGGGCCGCCTTGACCACGTCGAGCCCGGTCTTCAGACCGCCGTCGGTCTGCAGGCGGACCCGACCGCGCAGGTCGTTGGCCCTGAGCACCTGCTGGGTCTCGGCAAGGCCCAGCTCCCAGGGGGCGCCGGCATACTTGACCGAGGTGAGGGGGCTTGCGCCTGTGCCTCCGTCGTGGCCGGCAATGGTAATCAGGTCCGCGTAGGCCTTGGCCACGCCCGCGGCGATAGTGCCCACTCCCGGCTCGGAGACCAGCTTCACCGATACCAGCGCATCCGGATTGACCTGCTTGAGGTCGAAGATGAGCTGCGCCAGATCCTCGATGGAGTAGATGTCGTGATGGGGTGGCGGGGAGATCAGCGGGGTCCCCGGCACGGTGTAGCGCAGCCGGGCGATAAGCTCGTTGACCTTGTGCCCCGCCAGCTGACCGCCTTCCCCCGGCTTGGCCCCCTGGGCGATCTTTATCTGCAGCACCTCGGCGTTGACCAGGTAGTGGGGGGTGACGCCGAAGCGCCCGGAGGCCACCTGCTTGATCTTCGAGCTGCGCTCCGTGCCGTAGCGGGCCGGGTCCTCGCCGCCCTCCCCGGAGTTCGACCGCCCGCCCAGACGGTTCATGGCCGCCGCGAGGGTCTCGTGGGCCTCGGGCGACAGGGCGCCGAGCGACATTGCGCCTGACTCGAAGCGCGGCAGAAGCGACTCCTCCCCCTCCACCTCGTCCAGGGGAACCGGGTCCAGGTCTTCCCGGAGTGCGAGCAGATCGCGCAGCACGGCGGGCGGCCTTCCGTTCACCGCTTCGGCATAGGCCCGGTAGTCGGTGTAGTCGCCGCTGCGCACGGCCCGGTGCAGGGCGGTGACCACGTCGGGGTTGAAGGCGTGATACTCGCCGCCGTGGACGAACCTGAGCAGACCGCCCGGCAGGGCAGGCACGCCCGGCTCCCGCGCCGCGCCCATCAGTGTCCGGTCGTCCGCCTCCAGATCGGCGAAGCCAGCACCCTCGATGCGGCTCAGCGTGCCGCGGAAGCACAGATCGACCACCTCGTGGTGCAGCCCGACGGCCTCGAAGAGCTGGGCGCCGCGGTAGCTGGCGATGGTCGAGATCCCCATCTTCGACATGACCTTGTAAAGCCCCTTGTTGATGCCCTGGCGGTAGCGCTTCAGCAGGGCGGCCGGACCGTCGGCCTGGATCTCTCCGGTCTGGATCATCCGGCAGAGACTGGCGCAGGCCAGCCAGGGATAGACCGCCGTCGCGCCGTAGCCCAGCAGCACCGCAAAGTGGTGCGGATCGCGGGCGGTGGCCGTCTCGACCAGAATATTGGCGTCGCAGCGCAGGCCCTCGTCGATCAGGCGGTGGTGCACCGCCCCGGTGGCCAGTAGGGCGTGCACCAGGGCACACGCGGGATCGGCGCCCCGGTCCGAGAGCAGGACCAGGACCTTGCCCCCCCGCACAGCGTCCACCGCGCGCTCGCAGACCCGCTCCACGGCGGCGCGGAGCCCCAGACCGGGCTCATAGTCCAGACCGATGCGCGCGCCGGCGTACCTGGAGTCCCCGGTACGCAGCAGCTGGTCGAGCTTGCTGCTGGACAGCACAGGGCTGTCCACCACCCGGCGTGCCGCCTGCGCCGGGGTCTCCTCGAAGAGATTGTGCTCCCGCCCGAAACAGGTCTCGAGGGACATGACGATGCGCTCGCGCAGGGAATCGATGGCCGGGTTGGTCACCTGGGCGAACTGCTGGCGGAAGTAGTCGTACAGGGACCGCTCCCGGCGGGAGAGCACCGGCATCGGGGTGTCGTCCCCCATGGATCCCACCGCCTCCTGACCGGCCTCCGCCAGCACCGCCAGGATGTCGCGCTTCTCTTCCCGGGAGAGCTGGAAGCGGCGCTCGCAGGCCGCGAGCCGGGACGGCTCCAGGAGGTCCCCGCAGGCGTTCTCCCCCTCCAGCATCGAGCTCAGGACGATCCGCCCCGCATCCAGCCAGGCGCGGTAGGGCCGCCGGTCCTTGAGCCGTGCGTCGATGGTCTCCGGCAGGAGCAGGGCTCCGGTACGCGTGTCGGCCGCGAGCATCTCCCCGGGCTTCAGCCGCCCCCGCGCCACGACCTCCTCCGGGGGAAAGTCGTGGACGCCGCTCTCAGAGGCCAGCGTGATGACGCAGTCCGAGTAGTCGTCCGGCGCGGGCCGCCCGTGCGCACCGCCAGGGTGGGTGATCAGGTACCGGGCGGGGCGCAGCCCGTTGCGGTCCATCACGCAGGCGGCGTAGCGTCCGTCGGTGAGGACGATGCCCGCCGGGCCGTCCCAGGGCTCCATGTGCATGGAGTGGTACTCGTAGAAGGCCCGGAGATCGGGGTGCATTCCGGCCACGTTCTGCCAGGCCGGGGGGATCAGAATGCGCATGGCGCGGAACAGGTCCATGCCGCCGGCGACCAGGGCCTCGAGCATGTTGTCGAGCGTGAATGAGTCCGAGCCGGTGGTCGAGACCCAGGGACGAATTTCGTCCAGGTCCGGCAGCAGGGGCGTGGTGAGCTTGTGGGCCCGCGCCTGGGCCCAGTTTCGGTTCCCCTGGATGGTGTTGAGCTCGCCGTTGTGGGCCAGGAAGCGGAAGGGCTGGGCGAGGCGCCACTCCGGCCAGGTATTGGTCGAGAAGCGCTGGTGAAAGAGACAGACGGCGGCCGCCATCCGCGCATCGTTGAGGTCCGGGTAGAACCGCGGCAGGTTGTGCGGCATCACCAGACCCTTATAGGCGATCAGCCGGGAGGACAGGGTCGCCACATGGAAGACACCGTCTTCGTCCGGCAGCACCTTGCGTGCCCGCCGCCGCGCGACGTAGAGCCTGCGCTCGAGCTCGTCCGCCTCCATGACCCGGCGGGGCTCCACGAACACCTGCTCGATCCTCGGCAGGCTCTCCAGGGCCTGCGGCCCGCAGGCGCCGTCGTCGATGGGCACCTCCCGCCAGCCCAGGACGTCGAGCCCCTTGCGCGCCAGCTCGTCGCCTAGGACCGATCGCTCGCGCTCGGCCTGGGCGGGATCCCGGTTGAGGAACACCATCCCCACACCGTAGAGGTCGCCCAGCGCCATGCCCTGCTCCGCCGCGGCGGCGCGCATGAAGCTGTCGGGCATACCCATGAGCAGCCCGCAGCCGTCGCCCGTCTTGCCGTCGGCGGCCACGGCGCCGCGGTGCGTCAGTCGCGCCAGGGCCCCGATCGCCATGTGCACCAGCTCATGGCTGGCCCGGCCGCCCATCTGGGCCATGAGGCCGAAGCCGCAGCCGTCGCGCTCGAGCTCGGGTTGATGCAGTCCGCTCATAGGGGGGCTTGTCCAGGGCGGGCCGGTCGCGCGCCGCCCGCAGCATGCCGTCTGGGGCCATCAAGTCAATTGTAGGCCGGTGTCGCGTCTAGGGCCCGACGCCGCACCCCGGGGCAGGAGCGCCGACCGCCCCAACGCCCGGGGTGCTTCCGAGCAGGGGCAACCGCTCAACGCCCGCCCTCGTCCCGCGACCGGCCCGGATCCAGCAAGCAAGCCCCGCGCCAGCGCGGAGGCGGGCGAGGCCGCACCCTGGGACCACCGACTGCCCTCCCCTCGTGCAGGGCCCCGGACAGGGGCCTCAGGATGGTGCGGGTCGGGGGACAGGCGGGCGACCCCGGCGGTTCTGCGGATGGCGCTCATCTTGCATGGACTATATTCATTCCATGGCGTCTCCCCGCTCTCCCGTCCCATGAGCCAGTCGACCGACACGCTGTTCCGCTTCCTGGAGGTGCCGCGGCGGGAGCCGCCGAAGCTTCCCGCCGGACGGCGGATCCACGTCTGGGGTGAGATCTACGGGGAATTCCTCCCGGGCGAGCCCTCGGTCCAATCGGGGCGTTGCCTCGACTGCGGCAATCCCTACTGCGAGTGGCAGTGCCCCGTCCACAACTACATCCCCAACTGGCTGGAGCTGGCCCGCCAGGACCGGATATGGGAGGCCGCGGAGCTGTGCCACCAGACCAATTCCCTGCCCGAGATATGCGGCCGGATCTGTCCTCAGGACCGCCTCTGCGAAGGCGCCTGCACCCTGGAGGACGGATTCGGTGCGGTCACGATCGGCGCGATTGAGCGCTACATCACCGACCGGGCGCTGGCCGAAGGCTGGCGGCCCGACCTGTCGGGAGTGCGCCCCACGGGCCGTCGGGTGGCCGTTGTGGGCGCCGGGCCCGCCGGGCTGGCGTGCGCGGACGTCCTGGTGCGCGGCGGCGTCGAGCCGGTGGTGCTCGATCGCCACCCGGAGGTGGGGGGACTGCTGACCTTCGGAATCCCGCCGTTCAAGCTCGACAAGGCCGTGGTGCGGCTGCGCCGCAAGGTGCTGGAGGGGATGGGCGTGCGCTTCGTCCTCGATACGGAGGTGGGCCGCGACCTGTCCGCCGCCGCGTTGATGGACGACTACGACGCCGTGTTCCTGGGCACCGGGACCTACCGGCCGGTGGAGGGCGGGTTCCCGGGGGAGGGCCTGCCCGGGGTGCACCGCGCCCTGGACTTCCTCATCGGCAACGTGCGCGCCCTGATGGGCCTGGAGGTGGACCCGCACCGCCGGGTGGACACCCGCGGCCAGCGGGTCGTAGTGCTCGGTGGCGGAGACACCGCCATGGACTGCGTGCGCTCGGCGGTGCGCCAGGGCGCCGAAGCGGTGACCTGCGCCTACCGCCGGGACGAGGCCAACATGCCCGGCAGCCGCCGGGAGGTGGCCAACGCAAAGGAGGAAGGCGTGGTGTTTCTCTGGAACCGCCAGCCCGTGGAGATCCTGGGGGACACGGGGGTGCGCGCCGTGCGCCTGACCCGCACGCGGCTGGGCACCCCCGACGATCGCGGGCGCCGGCGCCCTGAGCCCGTCCCCGGGTCCGAACAGACCCTGGAGGCGGACCGGGTGATCCTGGCCTTCGGGTTTCGGCCGGACCCGGCGGGCTGGGTCGCGGAGCTGGGGGTGGAAACGGACCAAAGGGGTCGGATCGCCGCCTCCGCGCAGCAGCGGTTTCCCTTCCAGACCACCCAGCCGCGGCTGTTCGCCGGGGGCGACAACGTCACCGGATCGAGCCTCGTCGTCAAGGCGGTGGATCAGGGTCGCAGAGCGGCAAGGGGAATCCTGGACTATCTCGGCGTCTGACGACGGCCGCAGCCACGCGCATCGGATCGGTGCGCGGCTCCACCATCTGGCCGTGGCCGTGCGTTACGGCGAGCGCGGCGGCCTGGAGAACATCGAGTAGGTGGTGCGCCAGCTCCAGCGGCAGTGCGGCCGGTTCCTGCTCGACGTGATCGGCTCGAAGGCGCAGGGCCTGAAGCAGATCTTCTCCAGTGCCTCCGAGCATTCGTCACTCATCATCGAGTAAGTCAAGCGGTTCGGCGCCTTCGACGGGGCCTTCGCGCGGGACAATGTTGCCGAGCTGGCCCGGGCCGCGGGTGTGGAGGAGGAGCTCAAGGAGATGCAGGCCGAGGCCCGGGGCGTCATGCATTGAGCGCCCGGCCAGGCCTGCCACAGGCGCGCGATCCGAGCCGACCG
>JASFUT010000203.1:0-6391 GCA_050050175.1 Chromatiales bacterium | reverse complement strand
GAAGGGCTTATGGCCCACGCACACCGCCCCTTTGGCCAGGCACAGGGGCCAGGCCCAGTCGGGCTGGCAGACGCTGGTCGTCGACGACCAGTCGACGTCCTGCAGGGGCCTGAAGGGATGGTCCGGCGGAAGGGCCGGAGCGTGGCGGTCGCAGGCCACCTGAGACTCCAGCTCATTGACGTCGGGCGCCGCCAGAGGGCGGGCGAGCTGCGGCCGTGGTTCAGCCGGGCCACCGCGTCCAGGGCGTCGTCCCGGGGAATGGGCTCACGGACGACCGCAGGGGCGTGCCACCAGACCAGCCCGGTCCCCCGTGCCGCTCCCTCTTCGCCGCGCCCGCGGCTCCCGTCCCCCGCCGCCCGCGGGATATGAACCAGCGGCAGGCTGAAACGGACCGCTTCCGGCGCCGCCCCCCCGGCGCCGGCCCTGGTGCGGTAATTGCTAGCACAGTGGATGACCGATGATCGAGCCCCCTCTTCGGTGGGGGGTACTGCTCCCGGACCAGCGGGGCGGACCGATCCCCGCCGGAGTCTGCCCGCATGGGTACCGGGTGAGGCTCGAAAACCGCGGGCCCGCAGGCCCGCGGCCACTCAGAGGAGTCGAAGGGTGGACCACGCCGCGCGCTCACCAGATACGGATCGGGACGAGGGACGGACACGGGCCCTGGATCTGCTCCGGCGCTGCTCCCACGAGGAGGGCTTCATCGCCAGCCCCTGCCGGCACGACAACTACCGCCGGATATGGAGCCGCGACGGCGTGGTCACGGGGCTGGCCGCCCTGGGAAGCGGTGAGCAGGATCTCATCGATACCTTCCGCCACACCTTGCTGTCCCTGGGTCAACACCAGGGACCCCACGGGGAGATTCCTTCAAACATCGGCCTCGACAGCGGCCGGGTGAGCTACGGCAGCACCGTCGGGCGCGTGGACTCGGACCTGTGGTTCGTCATCGGGTGCGGCCAGTACTGGCGCGTCACCGGCGACCGGGCCTTCCTCACCCTGGTCCATCCGCTCCTGGAGCGGGTCAGGTACCTGCTCGGTGCCTGGGAGCTGAACAACCGCGGACTCCTTTACGTGCCCCAGACGGGGGACTGGGCCGACGAATACATCCAGTCGGGCTACGTCCTCTTTGACCAGGTCCTGTATCTCCAGGCCCAGCGCGAGCTGCTGACGGTGCGCGAGGCGGTCACCGGGCATCGGGATCCCGAGCTCGCGCAGCGGATCGAGCGCCTCCGCCGGATGATCAGGGCCAACTTCTGGTTCACTCAGGAGACCGCGAGGGAGGACATCTACCACCCCGTGCTGTTCGAGCAGGGCAAGACCGCCTTCCGCCACTGTGCCGGCAAGCGCTGGCTGCCCTACTTCGCTCCCCAGGGCTACGGCTATCGTTTCGACGCCCTGGCCAACGTGCTGGTCTCGCTGCTGGGCGTGGCCGACGAGGACCAGAGCCGGCAGGTGGACAGATACATCGACGAGGAAGTGGTGAGCCCCTCGCTTCCGCTGCTGCCGGCCTTCCACCCGGTGATTACCCCCCGGGACGAGGACTGGAAGGAGCTGCAGGTGACCTTCTCCTACACCTTCAAGAACCGGCCCTACGAGTACCAGAACGGGGGCCTCTGGCCCATGATCACCGGCTTCTACGTGGCCGATCTGGCCGGTCGCGGCGAGACGTCCGCGGCTAAGCGGTTTCTGCGCGCCATCCACCGCGGCGACGCCCTGTCGTTCGAGGGGAAGCCCTGGGGCTTTCCGGAGTACGTGCACGGCCGGCGCCTGACCGCTGGCGGCGCCCGGCAGCTCGCCTGGAGCGCGGCGGCGCTGCTCATCGGGGAGCAGGCGCTGGAGGGACGGCCGCCGTTTCTGGACTCCGTGGCCGACGGCAGGTCTGCGCCATGAGCGCGGAGGCGGAGGGGAGCGGCCCGGCGGGCGATGGCCGGCGCTGCCCGACCGCTGGACGCGTGACTGGCCACCACCCCGGCGGCTCGGATTCAGGCTGACCTCGATCCCCCGGCTCCGGGCATGGGGGCGGGCCGCTGGCATCGGGATTGCAGGGTCAAAGGTATCGATTGGAAACCGACGGGCCGGCGCCGGCCGGCCCGCCCCCTGAACCGGACAAGACGAGGCAGACCATGAATCCGTTGCTGCAGCTCAGCCGAGAGGGCCAGAGCTACTGGCTCGACAGCCTGTCCCGGGCAATGATCCAGGACGGCTCCCTGAGGCGGCGCGTCGAAGAAGAGGGGCTCTCCGGGGTTACCAGCAACCCCGCAATCTTCCAAAAGGCCATCGCCGGGGCCGCGGCGTACGACGGGCAGATCGCCGACGGTGCCCGCGAAGGAAGAGACGTATCCGCGATCTACCGGGACCTGGTGGTCACGGACGTGCGCAACGCCTGCGACCTGCTCCGGCCGGTGTTCGAGCGTACCGCGGGCCGGGACGGCTTCGTGAGCCTGGAGGTCTCCCCGCACCTGGCCCACGACACCCGCGCCACGATTGATCAGGCCCGGGAGCTCCACCGCGCGGTGGACCGCAGCAACCTGCTGGTCAAGGTGCCGGGAACCGCCGAGGGTCTCCCCGCCATCGAGCAGCTCCTCTACGAAGGGATCAACGTCAACATCACCCTGCTGTTCGGGATCGACGCCTACCGGGACGTGCTCGACGCTTACCTGCGGGCCCTGGAGCGGCGCCGGGAGGAGCGGCTTCCCCTGTCGGGCGTCGCCTCGGTGGCCAGCTTCTTCCTGAGCCGGATCGACGTCCTGGTGGACAGCCTGCTCGATCATCGCATCCATCCCGAGGTCTCGCCCGGCATACGCACGCGCGCCGAGGCGCTGCGCGGCAAGGCGGCCGTGGCCAACGCCAAGCTCGCCTACCGCCATTTCCAGGACGTGATCGCCGGCGAGCGCTGGCAGGCGCTGGCGGCCGATGGCGCGGCCGTCCAGAGGATCGTCTGGGCGAGCTCGAGCACCAAGAGCCCGGACTACTCGGACGTCATGTACGTCGAGCCGCTGATCGGCCCGGAAACCGTCAACACCCTGCCGGAGAAGACGATCGCGGCATTCGCCGACCACGGCCGGGTGGAGGCCACGGCCGCCGAGGGTCTGGAGGAGGCGCGTAAGACCCTGGATGGGCTGGCGTCGCTGGGAATCGACTTCGGTGCGGTGACCCGGCAGCTCCTGAGCGAAGGCGTGCGCAAGTTCATCGAGCCCTACGACACCCTCCTGGAATCCATCGGGGATCGGGTAGAGGCCTTCCGCGCGGCACCCCGCGCGGCCGAGCTGGAGGGCATGGCGCGCAAGCTGCGCCGGGAGGTCATCCGGATGACCACGGCGGCAGGCTCCGGGCATCCCACGTCCTGCATGTCCGCCGCCGACATGGTCGCCGCGCTCTTCTTCGAGGAGATGCGCTGGGACCCCTCCGACCCCGATGCCCGGGACGTGGACAGCTTTATTCTGTCCAAGGGCCATGCCGCGCCGATCCTCTGGGCGGCGCTGCACGAGGCGGGGGCGATTGACGAGGACCCCATGAGCCTGCGCCGCATCGACAGCACCCTGGAGGGCCACCCCACGCCGCGCAATCCCTGGGTCCGGGTGGCCACGGGATCCCTGGGCCAGGGACTGGCCGCCGCCAACGGGATGGCCCTGTCGAACCGGATGGACGGCATGGACGCTCGGGTCTTCTGCCTGCTGGGCGACGGAGAATGCTCCGAGGGCTCGGTCTGGGAGGCCGCCCAGTTCGCCGGCGACCAGGGCCTGGCCAATCTGGTGGCACTGGTGGACGCCAACGGGCTGCAGCAGAGCCAGGCCGCACCCTACGGTGACGACACCTCGGTGTATGCGCGCCGGTTCGAGGCCTTCGGGTGGAATGCGATCGAGATCGACGGCCATGACATGGTCGCAATCCTGCAGGCGCTGCGCCGCGCCCGCGACAGCGATCGGCCCACTGCGCTCGTTGCCCGCACCGTGAAAGGGAAAGGCGTCGCCATGCTCGAAGGCGCCGAGGGCTGGCACGGAAAGCCCCTGGACGAGGCCCAGATGCAGCAGGCGCTGGCCGAGCTCGGCGACGCCGCGATCGAGCTTCGGGTCGAGCCCCGCCGGCTCGGCAGGCAGCCGACCCGGGCCGCCGAGGTGGAGTGGCTCTCTATCCCCGTCAGCTACGAGCGCGGCGACCGGGTCGCCACCCGGACCGCCTTCGGCGAGGCCCTGCGCAAGCTCGGCGAGCGGGTGCCCGACCTGGTGGTGGTCGACGGCGACGTCAAGAACTCCACCAAGACCGAGGCATTCGGCAAGGCCTTCCCCGAGCGCCTGATCGAATCGAACATCGCCGAGCAGAACATGGTGGGCACCGCGCTGGGCATGGCGGCGCAGGGCCGGATTCCCTGCGTGGCCACCTTCGCCGCCTTCCTCTCCCGGGCCTGTGACTTTATCCGCATGGCGGGACACTCGCGCCCCGGGCACCTGATCTTCTGCGGCAGTCACGCCGGCGTCTCCATCGGCCAGGACGGCCCGTCGCAGATGGGCCTGGAAGACATCGCGATGTTCCGCGCCATCGACGGCACGACGATCCTCTATCCGAGCGATGCGCCCAGCGCCGAGCGCCTGACGGAGCAGGCGGTGCTTACCCCGGGGATCGTCTACATCCGCACCACCCGGGGCAAGACACCCGTCATTTATGGCGAGGACGACAGCTTCCCCGTGGGCGGCAGTCAGGTGCTCAGATCGTCCGACGTCGACAGGCTCACCCTGGTGGCCGCAGGGGTGACGGTGCACGCGGCCCTGGAGGCCCACGATCGCCTTCTGGAGCGCGGTCTTCGCACGCGGGTGATCGACGCCTACTCGATCAAGCCGCTCGACGTGCAGACCCTGCAGCGGGCCGCTCAGGAGACCGAGGGGCTGATCGTCATCGAGGATCACAGCCTGTACGGAGGGCTGGGCGATGCGGTGAGCGCAGAGGTCGGCCGTCTGGGCCGGGTCTTCAGGATGGGCGTGACCGGGGAGCCCCGGTCGGGCAGTCCGGAGGAGCTCATGGATCGTCATCGAATCTCCAGCGGGGCCATCGAGCAGGAGGCACTGGCGGTCGCGGCCTGAGGCGGCGCAGGCCGGGCCTTAGAAGAGGTGAGTCATGCAAGATCCAGTGGACATCCGGCGCCTGTTCATGCTCGCTCCCCGGGCCGAGCTGGCCGAGGATCTGGTCGCCGATCTTCTCGAACTGGGCGTGAGGCCCGGGGAGATCAGCGTGTTCGCCGGCCGCGCGGACTTTCTGGGGGTGCCCAAAGGCGTGCGCGTCTCGATGGTTCGGCGCCCGGCGGACGCCGCCTGGCGGGGTGGGCTGGCCGGCGCAGGCCTGGGTCTGGCGTTGGGCCTGGCCGTCTGGACCCTGGCGGGTGATCTGACTTCGGCCGTCGCGGCGCTGGCGCTAGGCGTCGCGTCGGGCTCGGTGATCGCCGTTCTGTTGAGCACCCGTCGAACGGCAGGCACCCTGGGGCCGCTGCGCCCGATGGTGGAAGGAGGCGATCTGGTGGTGGACATCCGTGTGCCCAAGAGCCGGCTCGACGAGCTCGAGGGGCGGGTGAAGGCCGAGCATCCGGACGTGCAGATACTGGGCACGGATCCCGGCGGCAGCCCGCCCTTTCCCTGATCGATCGGGAGCCCCGGGCGAAGGCGGACGCACGGCCGGGACCCGGACCGAAGCAGCGAAGGAGGCACGCAATGAGGCCTAAGCACATCGTGATCCTCGGGGGCGGCTTCGGGGGCGTGGCGCTCGCCAACGCGCTGGCGCGGCAGCGGCCGGCGCGCACCCGGGTGACCTTGCTCAGCGAAGAGAACTTCATGGTCTACAGCCCCCTGCTCTCGGAGGTGGTGGGCGGCTCCCTGCTGCCCGCCCACGCCGTGGCGCCGATCAGGCAGCTGCTGCACGACGTCACCTTCCATCGCGTGCGTGTGACGGGCGTGGATCTGGACGCGAGTCAGGTGCTGTTTCAGGGCGGCATCGGACACCTGGAGTTCGACGACCTTGTGCTCGCCTGCGGCCTGCGCTCCCGCCTGGATGTCATCCCCGGGATGGGGGATTACGGCTTCCCGCTACGAGGGCTGGGCGACGCGCTTGAGCTGCGAAACCGCGTGCTGCTCCAGCTAGAGCGTGCCGAGCTCGAGACCGATCCCGGCCGGCGCCGCCGCCTCATGCGCTTCGCGGTGGTGGGGGGCGGGGCCAGCGGTGTGGAGACCGCCGGGGCGATCAACGACTTCCTCCGGGCCGCCTGCCGCCATTATCCGGCCCTCGACAGCGCGGCTCTGGGGGTCTGTCTGGTCCACGCGGGCGAGCGCCTGATCGACGAGCTTCCCGGCGGTCTCGGCGACTTCGCGCGCCGCCACATGGAGCGCCGTGGCGTGGACGTGCGACTGGGCGC
>JASFUT010000202.1:0-6391 GCA_050050175.1 Chromatiales bacterium | reverse complement strand
GGTGGTGGATTTCGATGCCCACCACGGCAACGGCACTGAGCAGATCTTCGCCGCCGAGCCGCGGGTGCTCTTCTGCTCCACCTTCGAGCACCCTTTCTACCCGTTCACGGGCGCGGACACGGTGAGCGATCACATCGTCAACGTCCCGCTCGCGGGCGGGAGTACCGGGCAGGCCTTCAGGGAGCAGGTCGCTGCCCGCTGGATACCGGCGCTGGACGCATTTCGACCCGAGCTGGTGCTGATCTCCGCGGGATTCGATGCCCACGCCTACGACGACATGAGCCATCTGAGGCTCCGCGAGACCGACTACCGCTGGGTGACCGAGCAGATCCGCGGCGTCGCCGAGCGCCACGCGGGGGGGCGCGTCGTCTCGGTCCTGGAGGGGGGCTACGAGCTGGTGGCCCTGGGGCGCTCGGTGGCGGCCCACGTGGACGCGCTCATCGGCGGCATGGCCTGAGGGCGCGAGGGCGGTCTCAATCCCCCTGCGGCAAAGGGGGAGCGTCGAGTGCGTGGACGTGGACGGCCAGCCAGATGCAGTGGGGCTCTGCCGAGGCGGCGACCACCCGGTGCGGGGTGCCGGCGGGGATCAGCAGCCAGTCGCCGGCCACCAGCTCCAGGGGCCTTCCGTCCACCTCCAGCGTCGCCCGGCCCTGAAGCAGGCCCACCCACTCGTCCTGTGCCTGACGGTACTCGGCCGTTTCCGGCCGCGGAGAGCTCAGGATCCGCTCGACGACCACGTTGCGGCAGCGTGCCAGGGTCTCGAAGCGCTCGCCGTCGGGCGGCGGCTCGGCCGCGGCAAACAGGCTGCCGCGCATCACAGGGGTATTGGGCACAGGCGGCGAGCGGGCAGGCCGGGCCTCAGCGGGGTCCGGGCGGGGGCTCACCCGCGGAGCAGGGGAAGGCCTCCTCGAGCGTGCGGAACACCTCCGATATGGCCGCGTTGTCCTGCAGCTCCGGGTATCGCTCCATGCGCTCCTTGAACAGGGTGACGATCCGCCCCACGCTTACCTCCCCCTCCGGGCAGAAGCGCGGCTCCACGTTGGGAACGCCCTTGCGCATCGCCTCGTAGGTGAAGGCCGCCTGGGTGAAGCCCGCGAAATAGGCCTCGCACACCGGCTTGCCGTCCCGGCAGTCCCCGTAGAGGATCCCGGCCTCGAAGGCATGGGCCAGCCCGGACCACGCCAGCAGTACAGCGAACGTCAAACGCTTCATCTCTTCCCCCGGTCGCGGCCCCGGCGGATGCCGCGCAATGGTCCTGGTCGTTGGTGGGCCCTGCAGGACTCGAACCTGCAACCAAGGGATTATGAGTCCCCTGCTCTGACCGATTGAGCTAAGGGCCCGGAGGTCCGTCCGGCCTTGTGCCCCCGGCGGGCCAGGGACCGGCGGTGCACGCCCGCGCCGGCCGATCCGGCCGGCATTCGAGGCCGCCACGGCCGCGGTGCGCGACGGGAGCCGCCGTGCGCAGGCGTCCATCAGCGTTCGTCCGACGCGGCCCGCCGCTGCCGGGCAACAGAGGTTAGCAGAAAAGCAAAAAAAGGGGCAGCACCGCCGGGTGCCGCCCCTCGCGCTCCGGTCGTTCCGGCGCTATGGACTCGCTTACTCGGTATCCAGGAAGCTGCGCAGCCGCTCCGATCGCGTCGGATGGCGCAGCTTGCGCAGGGCCTTGGCCTCGATCTGGCGGATGCGCTCGCGGGTGACGTCGAACTGCTTCCCGACCTCCTCCAGGGTGTGGTCGGTATTCATGTCGATGCCGAAGCGCATGCGCAGCACCTTGGCCTCGCGGGAAGTCAGGCTCGCCAGCATGTTCTGGGTCGCCTCCCGCAGCCCTTCGATGGTCGCCATGTCCACGGGTGAGGTGATGGTCGCGTCCTCGATGAAGTCCCCGAGGTGCGAGTCCTCGTCGTCGCCGATGGGCGTCTCCATGGAGATGGGCTCCTTGGCGATCTTGAGCACCTTGCGGATCTTGTCCTCCGGCATCTCCATGCGCTCGGCCAGCTCCTCCGGGGTCGCCTCGCGGCCCATCTCCTGAACCATCTGGCGGGAGATGCGGTTGAGCTTGTTGATGGTCTCGATCATGTGGACCGGAATGCGGATGGTGCGCGCCTGATCCGCGATGGAGCGGGTGATCGCCTGCCGGATCCACCAGGTGGCATAGGTCGAGAACTTGTAGCCGCGCCGGTACTCGAACTTGTCCACCGCCTTCATCAGACCGATGTTGCCCTCCTGGATCAGGTCCAGGAACTGCAGGCCCCGGTTGGTGTACTTCTTGGCGATGGAGATCACCAGGCGCAGGTTGGCCTCCACCATCTCCTTCTTGGCACGGCGGGCCTTCGCCTCGCCTATGGACATCCGGCGGTTGATCTCCTTGATCTCACCGATGTTCAGGAAGCTCTCGTGCTCCACGTCCAGGAGTCGCTTCTGCACCCGCAGCACCTCCGGCAGCACCAGGCCCAGCCTGCCGGCATAGGGCGCACCCTTGTCGATCTGCTCCGGCAGCCAGTTCAGGTGGGTCTCGTTGTCCGGAAAGGCGGTGATGAACGCCTTGCGCGGCATGCCGGCGGTTTCCACGCACAGGCCCATGATGGTCCGCTCATGCGTGCGGATGCGCTCGATCACGCGGCGCAGATTGTCACACAGCTCGCTGAACACCGCCGGTACGAGCTTCAGCTCCATGAACGCGGTCGACGCCTTCTGAGCGGCCTTCTGCGTCTTGGGGTCCTTGCTGCCGTACTTGGTGAGCGCGTTGACCCAGGACTTATGCAGCCTGCGCAGGGTCGCGATCTTCCTCGCGGCCTCCTCAGGGTCCACGCTCGTGTCCTCGACCGACTCGCCATCGTCGTCGGAGTCGTCGGAGGAGGCTTCGGTCCCGGTGGAGATCGGTCGGGCGATCTCGTCGGGCTCGTTCAGGTCGATGAAGCCGGCGATGAAGTCAGTCAGCCGCGCCTCGCCCTGGTCCACCTTGTCGAGCATCTCGAGCAGCAGGTACAGCGTGCCGGGGTACCCCGACAGCGCAGCGGAGACCTGGCTGAGCCCGTCCTCGATGCGCTTCGCGATCTGCAGCTCGCCTTCACGGGTGAGCAGCTCCACCGTTCCCATCTCGCGCATGTACATGCGCACCGGGTCGGTGGTGCGGCCGAACTCCGCATCGACGGTGGCGAGCGCCGCGGCAGCAGCCTCCACCGCGTCCTCGTCGGTGGACACGGCGATATCACCGATGGCCTCGATCTCCGCTTCCGACGCCGATTCGTGGACCATGATGCCCATGTCGTTGATCATCCGGATGATGTCTTCGATCTGCTCCGGCTCGACTATGCCTTCGGGCAGGTGGTCGTTGACCTCCGAATAGGTCAGGAAGCCTTTATCCTTGCCTTTGGCGATCAACTCCTTGAGCTGGGATTTCTGTTGTTCCTGATCCATTGCTCACCCTGGGTGAATGGTAGCGATTTCCAGGTCCGCTGCTTGGAGACGAACCAACAATCATAGCATGACCGAGTGGGCGGCGCCAGGGGGTGGGCTCACACGGCTCCCCCCTGTGTGCCCAGAAGCGCGCGCAGCCGCTGCTTCTCGCCGGCATCCAGCGGCCCCCGCCTGGCCTTGGCCAGCAGGCGCTCGGTCTCCTGCTCGCGAAACTGACGCTCGAGCCGCGCCAAGGCGTCACGAAACTCCCTTTCCGGCCCGGATTCGTCTCCCGGGAGCTCCAAGCGCAGCAGTCTCTCGAGATGGGCCCTGTGCTCGGACTCCCTCCAGCGCTCGATCACCATCCCTGTCGTAAGGTTAGGTTCGGCACGCATTAATTCAAGCAGGTCCCGCAGCAGGGATATGCCCGGCGCATCAAGCTCCCGCCACCCGTCCTCCAGGTGGTCGAGCCGGGCGAGCCCGGGATTGCGCAGCAGCAGGGCGATGGCCAGCCGTACCGGCGTGAGGGGCCGACCCAGGGCCCTGGCGGCGGATCGTCGCAGGGGTTGTCGTGGGGCGTCCAACTGGAGGCGGCGCCCGCTCTCGAGCTCCAGCCGGCGTGCGAACTCCCGCCGGAAGGCCTCGGACCGGATCTTCTCCAGGTAGGGCCTGGCGCTGTCTGCGAGCCGAGCGCGCCCGTCGATGGTGCCCAGGTCCACCTCCCTCCACAGGCTCTCGAGCAGGAACTTCGACAGCGGGGTGGCGGCCTTGATCCGGGCCTCGAACGCCTCCCGTCCCTCCTTTCGCACCAGGGTGTCAGGGTCTTCTCCCTCGGGCAGGAAAAGGAACCGCAGCTCCCGGCTCTCACGCAGCACCGGAAGGGCGGTCTGCAGGGCCTTCCAGGCGGCGTCGCGTCCTGCGCGATCGCCGTCGAAGCAGAACACCACCCGAGGAGACACGCGGAAGAGCCGCTCCAGATGGTCCGCGGTGGTCGCCGTCCCCAGGGTGGCCGCCGCGTAGGCAATGTCGAACTGCGCCAGGGCGGCCACGTCCATGTAGCCTTCGACCACCAGCATCTGCGGGATCTCGCGCAGGGCCTGGCGTGCCTCGAAGAGGCCGTAGAGCTCGCGTCCCTTGTGAAACAGGGGGGTCTCCGGCGAGTTCAGGTACTTGGGCTTGGCGTCGCCCAGAACCCGGCCGCCGAAGGCGATGACCCGCCCCCGGTGGTCTCGGATGGGGAACATGATGCGGTCTCTGAAGCGGTCGTAGGGCCCGCCACCGTCCCGGTCGATGACCATCCCCGTGCGTCGCAGCCGCTCCAGGGCGGTCGGTGATCCGCCGCAGGCGCGGATCAGATTGTCCCACCCCGGCGGGGCGAACCCGATCTGATACCGGCGTGCGATCTCCCCGGAAAGCCCGCGACCCTTGAGATAGCCCACTGCGCGCGAGGCGTCCGGATGGCGGCGGAGCTGCTCCTGGAAGTAGCGGGCGGCCTGCTCGGCGGTCTCGTACAAAGGCCGGAGATCCGCCTCCGGCGTGCCCGTAACGCGGCCCGCCTCCCGCGGCACCTCCATCCCGGAGCGGGCCGCGAGCTCCTCCACCGCTTCGACGAACTCCATCCGGTCGTGCTCCATCAGGAAGCCGATCGCCGACCCGTGGGCGCCGCAGCCGAAGCAATGATAGAACTGCTTGTCGGGGCTGACGGTGAAGGAGGGGGTCTTCTCGTCGTGAAAGGGGCAGCGGGCCTGGTACTCCTTGCCGGCGCGCTTCAGCGGGACACGGGAGCCCACCACCTCGACGATGTCGATGCGCTCGAGCAGTCGATCGATGAATTCGGGTGGGATTCTCCCGGCCATGGCCGAGAAGACTAGCACCGGCCGCCAGTGGCGGGACAGCGGCGGCGGTGAGGGCGGCTGCTCAGCCGCTGAGCTTGTGCTTCACCAGGGCGCTGACCGCGCCCATGTCGGCCCGGCCCTGCAGCCTGGGCTTCAGCTGACCCATGACCTTGCCCATGTCGCGCACGGAGGCGGCGCCGGTGTCGGCAATGACCTCGTCGACGGCAGCGGCGATCTCAGCCTCGCTCAGCGCCTCGGGAAGGTAGTGCTGGAGCACCTCGATCTCGTAGGCCTCCTGGCGGACCAGGTCGTCGCGCCCGCCCTTCTCATACTGGGCGATGGACTCGCGACGCTGCTTGACCATCTTGTCCAGGAGCGCGAGCACCCCGGCATCGTCGAGCTCGCTGCGGTCATCGACCTCGCGCTGCTTGATTCCCGCGGTGATCAGGCGAAGGATCCCCAGCCGGCGCTTGTCGCCGGAGCGCATGGCGGCCTTGACGTCTTCCTGGATGCGCGGCTTGAGCATTGGGGGGACCCGGGTGAGGGGCGGAGGGGCTGTCAGTACTGGCGCTCCCAGCGGCGCTGCTCGCGCTGGAGCTTCTTCTGCCAGCGCTTGACCGCCGCGGCGGCCTTGCGCTTGCGCTCGGAGGTAGGCTTTTCGTAGTGCTCACGGCGGCGGACCTCTGCGAGGACGCCGGCCTTCTCGCAGGACCGCTTGAAGCGGCGCAGGGCGACCTCGAAGGGCTCGTTCTCTTTCACTCGAACGTTGGGCATTGCGACCTCTGTATTCCGGTGAGTCGGGATGCTCTGGATAAAGGCGCAAGATTCTAATGCCTGGACGGCTGTTTGCAAAGCCCGGCCTGCCCCTCGGCGGACCGGCGGGTCCTCCGCGGATGCTATGCTCCGCTCATGCGCGTCCTGGGCATCGAGACCTCGTGCGACGAGACCGGCGTCGCCGTCTACGACGGCCGGCGCGGTCTGATGGCCCATCTCGTGCACAGCCAGGTGGCTCTGCACAGCGACTACGGGGGGGTGGTTCCGGAGCTGGCCTCGCGGGACCACGTGCGCAAGCTCCTGCCCCTGATCCGGGAGGTCCTGGACAGCGCCGGTACCGGCCGGGGCGGCATCGGCGGCCTGGCCTACACGGCCGGTCCCGGCCT
>JASFUT010000201.1:0-6395 GCA_050050175.1 Chromatiales bacterium | reverse complement strand
CTCAAATATTCTAGCGCATGCTCCGGCCTCCACGCGTCCTTGTACGGCCGAACAGAGCACAGGGCGTCAAAGACATCGGCTACCGCCACGATCCGGGCCTCCAGGGGTATGAGCTCGCCCTTCAGGCCCTGGGGATAGCCCGATCCGTCGTAGCGCTCGTGGTGGCCCAGGGCGATGACCGCCCCCGCGCGCAGGAAGTGCGACGGGCTGTCGCGCAGGATCTCGTAGCCGATCAGCGTGTGGGTCTTCATGATCTCCCATTCGTCGGCCGCGAGACGGTCCGCCTTCAGCAGTATGCGATCGGGAATGCCGATCTTGCCGATGTCGTGCATGGGCGCGGCGTGCTCGAGTATCTCTCCGCGCGCGGCCTCAAGCCCGAGCCTGTCCGCGACCAGGCGCGCGTAGCGGGCCATTCTCACCACATGGTTGCCCGTGTCCGCGTCTCTGTACTCGCCCGCGCGGGCCAGGCGGTACAGCGTCTCCTTCTCGCGCAGCTCGAGCGCCCGGGTCGTGGCGCGGATCTCCCCCTCCAGCCAGTGGGCGCGGTCGCGGATGATCGACTGCTGGCGGCGCATCTTCAGCAGGTTGCGGCAGCGCGCCCGGCATTCGTAATGGTCGATGGGCTTGGAGAGGAAATCGGTGGCGCCCGCCTCCAGCGCCCGGTAGCGCACGGCCTTGTCGTCGACGCAGGTGATCACGACCACCGGCACGTCAGAGCACGCGGGTATCTGGCGCAGCCACTGGGTGAACTCCACCCCGTCCATGTGCGGCATCTTGAAGTCGGTGAGCACCAGGTCGGCGCCGTTGGACCGGGTCCAGTCGAGCGCGGCGACGGGATCGGAGAATGCCTCGACCGAGATCTCTTGCCCGATGGAGCGGATGAGCTCGGCCAGGATCATCCGGCTGACCGACTGGTCGTCGATGATGATGACGGTCGACAACTACCTGCTCCTCCCCTGCATGGGCAGGGCCGTTCGCTCGGGCAGCCGTGGCGGGAAACGCACCTTAAATGATAGGCTAGTGGGCCCCCGAATAGAAGCTCGGCAGCAGCGGCCCCCGGCGACGGTTCCGCGCTCGGCGTGCCCGCGGGCTGCCGGGGCGGGCTCACCGTTAAGGAGCCGATGATCGTGAAGCTCACCGTCGACCAGTTCAGGGCCTGGAAGAGCAAGCGCGTGACCCTTCTGGGCATGTCCGGCGTGGGCAAGACCTACCTCTCGACCCTCCTGAGAAAGTACGACTGGTTCCACTACTCCGGCGACTACCGCATCGGCACCCGGTACCTGGACGAGCCCATCCTCGATCTGGTCAAGCAGCAGGCCATGCAGGTCCCCTTCCTGCGGGACCTGCTGCGCAGGGACTGGATCTACATAGAGAACAACATCAAGGTCGACGACCTGGGGCCCGTGCTGAGCTTCGTCGGCAAGCCCGGCGACCCGGAGCGCGGGGGCGTCCCGCTGGAGGCGTTCAAGCGCCGCCAGGCTCTGTACAGGGACGCCGAGATCGCCGCCATGTACGACGTCCCCGGCTTCATTCGCAAGGCGCGCGAGATCTACGGCTATCAGCACTTCGTCAACGACGTCGGCGGCAGCCTCTGCGAGCTCGAGGCGCCGGGTGTCATGGAGCTGCTGGTCCGGGAGACCCTGATCCTGTACATCCAGGTGACGGACCCCGAGGAGGAGGCCCAGCTTATCCGGCGCGCCCAGTCCGACCCCAAGCCGCTCTACTATCATCCGGATTTCCTCGACGGGGAGCTGGCCGTCTATCTGCGCGAGCACGATCTGCAGTACGCCGCCGAGATGGACCCCGACGCGTTCACCCGGTGGGTGTTCCCGCGCCTGTTCACCTCGCGGGTGCCCAAGTACGAGGCGATCGCCGGCCCTCACGGCTACACGGTCACCTCCCAGGAAGTGGCCGCCGTGAGCGACGAAAGGGATTTCCTCGAGCTGCTGGAGACGGCCATAGCGCGCAAGGCGAGCGCCTGATACGGAGAGCAACCCCATGCCTCTGGTTGCCCATAACTCCCTGCCGACCTTCGAGCGCATGCGCGAGGAGGGGCAGACCGTGCTCGATCCGGACCGGGCGGCGCATCAGTACGCCCGGGAGCTGCACATCGGCCTGCTGAACATGATGCCCGACGCCGCGCTCGCCGCCACCGAGCGTCAGTTCTACCGGCTGGTGGGCGAGAGCAACCCGATCGCCCAGTTCTACATGCATCCGTTCACGCTCCCGCAGCTCGAGCGCAGCGCCGGGGCGCAGGAGCACGTGGAGCGCTACTACGACACCTTCGAGCAGCTGCGCGAGGGGGGGCTGGATGCACTGATCATCACGGGCGCCAACGTGACCCATTCGGATCTGTCCGAAGAGCCGTTCTGGGAGCCTCTCATCGAGGTGATCGACTGGGCGCTGCAGAACGTCACCTCGGTCCTCTGCTCCTGCCTGGCCACCCACGCCGTCATGCAGTTCCGCCACGGCCAGAAGCGCAGGCCGCTCGGCTTCAAGCGCTGGGGGGTGTTTCCCCACCAGGTTGTCGACCGCAGTCATCCGCTGGTCAACGACGTCAACACCCAGTTCGACGTCCCGCATTCGCGGTTCAACGACGTCAGCCGCGAGCAGTTCGAGGCCGCGGGCCTGCACGTGCTTGTCGAGAGCGAGGAGGCCGGTGTGCATCTGGCGGTCAGCGGGGACCGTTTCCGCGTGGTCTACTTCCAGGGGCACCCCGAATACGACACCATCAGTCTGCTGAAGGAGTACAAGCGGGAGATCACGCGCTTTGCCCAGGGGGCGCGCGAAGACTATCCGCCGTTTCCGGACAACTACCTCAGACGCAGGGCATGCGCGATTCTCGACGAATACCGGATGCGGCTGATCGCGGCCCGGGAGCGCGGTGACACCATTCCAGACTTTCCGGAGTCGCTGGTCGCCCGATCCCTGGACAACACCTGGCACGACACCGCCGAGGCGATCGTCAGCAACTGGATGGGGCTCGTCTACCAGATCACCCACCGGGACCGGAAGCTGCCCTTCATGGAGGGCGTGGATCCTGCTGATCCCCTGAGTCTGCTGGGGCGGGGTGGCGGCGGAGCATGACGAGCACGCAAAGAGCCCCCGAGGCCGCGGAGAGGTGCTTGAGCGTATGTCCGGAGATCCAGCCGCCCAGCCCCATGACCAGGGCGTCGCCGGCCTCCAGAGCCTTGGCAATGACATAGCAGAGCAGCGCAGCGGCAATCCAGGGGCGCCCACCGCCCTCCGCCCCGGCGTAGAGCAGCAGCATGGCCGGCACGATCAGCAGGGGAAGGAACTGCACAATCACGTAGGGGCGCAGGTCGCCGGCCCCGACCCGCTCTCCCGCGTACCAGTAGAGCACGCTCGCGCAGCCGAACACTGCCAGGGGCAGGGCCAGCCGGCGCCCCGGGGCGGGGCCCATCACCCGGAAAGCGACGATGGAGACGAAGCCGGCGAAGGCCAGCGTCATGCCGAGCCGGTCCCAGAGCAGACGCCCGTTGTCGGGCGCGAGGTGGTACCAGGCGGACCCGAGGCCGGCGCCGAGCAGGCCGAGGAAGAACAGCCTTTGGGGTGTCCCCGCGATGCCGCCGGCGGTGCCTGTCCCGACCAGGCCGGCGAGGCCCAGGAGCGCGAGCGGGAGACTGGAGATCGTGTTCCAGAAGTTCGGGATGCCCCAGAAGGCGCGGTCGTCGGCGAAGACGTGGTAGGCGGGGTCCTGGGGAATTGGGCCGAGGGCCCAGACCGCGGCCACGGCGGCCCCGGCGATGGCCGAGAGCAGCAGGGCCCTGGCGTGCGGCGGGCTCGGCATGGGTCCGCGGGGAGGCTCCATCCCGTGATTCTACCCTGCGGGCCTCCGCCGCCCGAGCGGCCGGTTGGCGGGCTGCGGGCTGATTGTCTAAGCTGATGCGAGGCGATTCGACGTGCCCCGGGAGCCGGGGGCGGAAGACTTTGCACACAACCTGGAGTAGACGTATGAAAAAGCTTTTGGTACTGGCGGTCTCCATGGGGTTGACGGCGGCGGCGATGGCCGGCGGCGGCTCGATGGGGTCCGGCTCGAGCGGTCCGGCCTATCAGAGACCCGATCCGGGTGCGGCCCCGGAGTACCCGACCCGGCCAGGGTCGTACGCCGCCGGCGATCAGAGCTACATGCCCGATTACAGCCGCAGCGGCTCGGGCTACGGCTTCGGCTCCCAGCAGGGCGCCCCCGGGCCCGGCAGTGGCTACCCCATGTACGGATCGGGCATGCCGGACTACTCCGGTGGCCAGCAGGCGGGCCGGCAGGGACAGCCCGAGCCTCAGGCGATGCCCTACGGCGGGTATACGTCGCCCTATGGGGCCGGTCAGGCGATGCCGGGGGCGATGCCGGGCTACGCCGGGCAGCAGGCCGAGACCGGTGTGCAGGGGGGTCAGTGGCCGGGCTACGGGTACGGTCCGGGCATGCCTCCGTACGGCTACCCGCCCTACGGCTACGGCATGCCGGGCTATCCGGGGGCTCCGGGCAGTCAGGCGGGCGGCCAGCAGGGTGAAGGGCCGGCTGGCCAGGAGTACGGGGCGTCCCAGGCGCCCGGCACGCCGGATGCCCAGTGGGGGCAGGGTGCGCCCTGGTATGGCTGGCCCGGCGCGGGCCCGGAGGGGAGCCAAGGGGGTCAGCAGGGCCCGGGATACGGCTATGGCAGCGGGTCGCCCCAGCTCTCGCGGGGGGGCATGTACGGCTACCGCAGCCCCTACGGCATCGAAATGAACCAGACCGACGAGGGGTACGAGTTCCTGGTGCCCCTCAAGGGCGTACCGTCGGAGGAGGTCACCGTGGAGGTTCGGGGCCGGCAGCTGGTGATCGCCCGCGACGAGCGCCTGAGCCGCCAGACCGAGCGCCCCGGGTCCCAGGGATACAGCCGGAGCTACAGCTACAGCTTCGGGACCTTCCGCCGTTCGCTGACCATCCCGCGGGACGCCGACCCCAGTGGACTGACCTATGAGGCCACGGACGACGGCATCAGGATATTCCTGCCCCGACAGCAGTGACCCGCGGCTTTGCCTGAACGGGCGCCGGGGCGGCCGTCCCTGCGCCCGACGCCGGGTCGCCCGCCGGCCCGCGGGCTGCAGCAGGAGCGCCCGCCAGTCGGTGAGGGCGCGGCCGGACCCGCCCGGGGGCCGCGTCTCAGACGGTGAGCTTGCTGTAGGCGACGGCGACGACGACCAATCCGAGCAGGGTATTGGTGCCCACCACCCGGCGTATCACCGCCAGGTGCCGCCCCCCGGCAGGCCAGTCCTGCGCGGCCACCGCGCGTCTCAGCCGGCGGTAGGGGACGAAGAACACGAACAGGAACAGCGCCATCATCACCAGACCCAGGGCGTACATCAGGTGCACGTAGACAGGCGCGGCGCCCACGCCCCCGAAGGCGGTGGCGATCATCCAGAGGCCGGTGGCGAGAATCAGCGCGACCGAGGCCCAGACCCAGGGGAAGAATCGGCCGAACACCCCCACCCACAGACCCAGGCGCGTCGGCGGCTCGAGCAGGCCGGCCGCGACCGGGCGCAGGGCCATGTACGCGAAGAACATGCCTCCCACCCAGATCACTACTGCGAGCACGTGCAGGATGCCGGGGATGGCTGAAGCGATGGGCATGGCTCGACTCCGTATCCGGTAGTTTGGCGCTGCCGGCTGCAGCGGCCCGCGCCGCCGTACACTACCATGGACGCCGGGCCGATACGAAGCGCGACACCGTCCCTTCGCCGCCCCGGCCCGTGCCGGCGGGAGGTCCTCTGATCAGGCGAAGGCGATCCTGTCGCGCCCCGCGGTCTTTGCGGCGTAGAGGGCCTCGTCGGCGGTCCTGAACAGGGTCTCCGCGTCCTGTCCCGGGGCGAGCTGGGCCACGCCCACCGACAGGGTGGGAGCAGACCGCGGCTCTGCCCGCGCCGTCCCCAGACGGATACGTCCGGCGGCCCGACGGATCCGCTCCGCCACGAGCCGGCCCTGCTCGGCGCTGGCGTTCACCAGCCCGACGACCATCTCGTCGCCGCCGTAGCGGGCAGCCAGGTCGCTGGGCCGCAGGCTCTGGGAGATCGCCGCGCCGATGGCCGACAGCACCCGATCCCCGGCGGCGTGACCGTAGCGGTCGTTGAAGGACTTGAAGTCGTCTACGTCGATCACGAGCAGGGCGAAGGGGGTCCCCTCCAGCCTGCACCGCTCTACCAGGCGCGAGAGGGCGTCCTCCAGGCCCCGGCGGTTGAGCAGACCCGTCAGGGGATCGCGCTGGGCCTTGTCCTCCAGGTCCCTGCGCTGGCGCCAGGCGCTGGTCACGAGCGCGTTGTTGTTGCGCAGTCGCTGGGACAGCGTGTAGAGCAGATTGCGCGCGACCTCCCCGGAGCGGTCGATCAGCGCCCAGAGCGTC
>JASFUT010000200.1:0-6402 GCA_050050175.1 Chromatiales bacterium | reverse complement strand
CGTAGTCCACCTGGCCGTCGGCACGTCCCTCGCGACCATCGTGCCCACGTCCCTGTCCGCGGTGTACGCCCACCACCGCCGCGGTGCGGTCCTCTGGGACCTGGTGGCGCGGCTTGCGCCCGGCATCGTGCTGGGCGCCTGGCTGGGCGCCGCCCTGGCCGACATGCTACCGACTCTCTGGCTGCAAAGAACCTTCGCTGTGTTCGCCCTGGGGGTGGGCGCCCGGATGCTCGTCGGTTGGAGGCCCGAGGGTGGGCGGGGGCTGCCGGGGGCGTGGGGACTGGCCGCGACGGGGACGGGGATCGGCGGGCTGTCCGCTCTGGTCGGAATCGGCGGGGGAAGCCTCACGGTCCCCTTTCTCGCGTGGTGCGGGGTGGGGATGCGCGGTGCGGTCGCCACCTCCAGTGCCTGCGGGCTGCCCATCGCGCTGGCGGGCTCCCTCGGGTTCGCCGCCGCGGGCTGGGGAGACGCGCGTCTGCCCCCGGAGGCGACAGGCTACGTTCACGGGTACGCGCTTATCGGCGTCGCGGCCGCCAGTGCCTCTCTCGCTCCCTTCGGGGCGTGGCTGGCGCATCGCCTGCGGACCGTCGCCCTGCGGCGGGTGTTCGCCGTCCTGCTGCTGGTGATCGGTGGCCGGATGCTGCTGTGAGCGGGGTGACCCGACCCGCCGCAGGGCTCAGCGCAGCAGGGTGCGCACGGTCTCCCGCGGAACCCGCCGGTACAGCAGCAGGTTGCCGTTGTCGTCGCGCAGCACGAGCCGGCCGTCCTCGGTTGCGTACTCGTACGCGCGGCTGATCCCAGTGCTCGGGTTCGCCAGGATCAGGCGGTTGCCCCGCACGGCGAGACGCCCGTCGTTGTAATTGTCCCGCCCCGCGTAGAGCCGGAATTGCCCGTTGTGGACCAGGAAGATCTCTCCGGAGTTGCCCTGCCAGACGCCGTCGATCGCGGAGCCGGCGCCGTACAGAGATGCTAGCCCTCGGGTGGCGGCCCCGGGCCTCGGCATGATTCCCCGGTAGCCGGTGGCGGGGGATCCGATACGGCCCCCGGGCTGCCAGAACTGACCGGCCTGGGGATAGCTCTGGAACAGCTGCTGCATCTGGCTCTGTCCGGGTATCTGATTGCCGATTCCCGGCATGGTGCTCCACGGGCTCATGCCGGTCACGCCGGCCCAGCTCAAGGGCTGGCTCTGAGTCCCGTAGCTCGACAACGCGTCCTCCCAGGCACGGTTGCGCCCGTAGGACTCCATCGCGTCCACCATCATGTCCATCGCCTGGGCGAACGGATTGTAGCTCCCGCTGGACACCTTCCGGTACTCGCTCGCGTGCGCGCCGGGCAGGGCGAGCATGAGCAGGAGAAAAGCGGCGGCTCGTAGGGTCAACTGTCTCTCGTCGGATGTTGCGGTTACCGACGATGATACGCCATGCGCCACCTCTTTTCGAAGCGGGGCGCGCATGCGGCGGGGCGCGTGCATCGCGGTCGCCGGAGCCCCCCTTGGTCTAGACTATCTGCTGTTGGGGAAACGGAGACCCCTCGTTGAGCCGGGGGGCGGGGATCAGGATGACTTCTGTTGCTGGCAGTCCGGGTCATGCGCCCGGGCCGGAGGCGGTGATCGGCCGGATGCGCTCGCCCGGCGACCGCTCCGTGCATCTCGATCGGTTCCCCAAGGGCATCGACAACGCCCACATCGACGTTCTGCTCAGCGAGCGGTTCGTGCACAAGGCGACCCAGCTGGTCCGCCGGCTTCTCGAGCACGAGGTCTCGGTAAACGTCTGGGGCGAATCGCCGCCAGAGCCCGCGACGGAGGACATCGAGGGCTTCGTCGCCACCTACGTGAGCCTCACGGAAGTGGCGGTGGAGCACGCCAGGAGCCGGGGCAGCCCGGAGACTATCCAGCTCTTCCAGCTGGCGGCGACGAAATTCCTCCTGCAGCTCGTCGGTATCGAAATGGATCGGCTGCGCAGCCGGTTGCAGCGGGCCCGGGATCACGAGTCCGGCGATACCAGGGTCTCGGGCCTGGAGATCCACGACCGGCTGGTGGCCCTCGCGCGGGACCAGCAGGCTATCCGCTACAGGCTCAACCGCGAGCTGTTCAGACACGTCCACAAGCTGGAGAGCACCCGCCTGCGCAAGCTGCGCAAGTCCGTGCTGGGCCAGTCCTGGCCCCTGTCCCGCCACCTGCTGATCAATCCCCTCCTGCTGCTTCCTGCCATCACGGCCGACGAGCAGCTGATTGCGCACTACAATCTGATGCTCACCGATCGGGATGCGCGCAGCGGTTTTTCGCAGGTCAACCGACTGGTCACCGGCCTCCTCAGGGGATGGCTGCCGGACTGGGCGCTGGCCCCTCAGCCCGACGCCGCAGGCTCCTCACCCAGTCTGCTGGGCCCTTCGACCACCCAGGTCACCTTCCGGCAGCGTCTCGACCAGGGGGGACTGAGCGGGTTCCTGGAGGCCGAGCTGCTGTTGACGCGCTCGCTCAGCGAAGACGAGTACGCTCACGACATGACCAGCTGGCTCGACGTGCCCGAGAACCTGGACCGGGTATTCGCGCGGCCGCAGACACCGGGCCGGCAGGGTGCACAGCCGCCGCTGCCGAAGGAGGGCTGGGAGGCACAGGGACGCAGGCTGGGCAAGGCGCTGTACTGGCGATTCTGGCGCGCGGGCCTGCTGCGGCGTCTCATGGCCTCCTACGAAGTCAAGCGGGTGCACGGCGAGCTCCAGGGAAAGCTCCCGGCGCGCATGATCTATCAATACCTGGCCGGGACGATGTCCAGGCGCAGGCTCAGGCGCCGGCTCTCCGGATCCCAGATCCCCCTGCGTCCCCACGATGTGCTGCCCCTGCTGGACCGCACCCGATCGCGGGTGCGTCGTCTGACCCGCAGTGAGCGCCACGATCGCCTGATGCGATTCGTAAAGGACTTCGCGGCGTTCCGGCGGGACCTCAAGTGCGCCTATGCGGCGTATCGGGCGATGGACCGGATACGTCTGCTGTACCGGCCGGAGCACGTGGAGCTGTCCCGGGCGAACGGCAGCCTCCAGCAGTTCGTCGAGCGCGACGAGCTCGAGCCGCACCGCGAGCGGATCCGCAATCACGTGATCGTGAAGGCCGACGTGCGCGGCTCGACGCAGATCACCGAGCAGCTCCTGCGGCGCAAGCTCAATCCCGCCACCCACTTCAGTCTGAACTTCTTCGGCCCCATCACCAAGCTGCTCGAGGACTTCGGCGCGGCCAAGGTCTTCGTCGAAGGCGACGCCGTGATCCTGAGTCTGTTCGAGTATGAGGACGTGCCCTTCCAGTGGCTCAGCGTGTCCCACGCCTGCGGCCTTGCCCGGAAGATTCTGGCGGTGGTCGACGCCCAGAACGCCAAGAACCGCAAGCACAGTCTGCCCGAACTCGAGCTGGGTCTCGGCATCGCCTTCGCCGAGGGGGCGCCGACCTTTCTCTATGACGAGGAGCGCCAGATCATGATCTCCTCGGCCATCAATCGCGCCGACCAGCTCTCCTCGTGCGCGGGCTCGCTGCGCGCGCACCCTTTCTGCACGGCGCGGGGCGGGCGAGGTGTGGAGGTCGTGCTGCCCGGGGGGGAAGTGGTGGAGAAGCTGGGCCCCGAAAAGACGCTGCGCTACAACGTCAACGGTGTCGAGCTCGAGCACGCGGCCTTCCGCAAGCTCAAGAGCGAGCTGGCCTTGCGCAAGATAGAGCTGGTGCCCCCCGGGGAGACCGAGCCCACGCTCTTTCACGTGGCCCGGTATCCGGATCTGAAAGGCGCCATGCATTGGCTGGTGATCCGGGACGCCCCGGTGCGGGTCTGGAGCGATGGCCGGCTCGCGGGCGCAAATGGGGCCGCAATGCGATTCTACGAGGTCATCACCGATGCCGCTGTGGTCGCCGCGGTCAGGGAGCGCGCCGGCGCGCGTCGCGCGCCGGCCTCCGCCGGATCCCCGGCGCAGGGGGCGGCGCGGCCGCGGACCCGCCCGGGCGTTCTTCATTAGGGCGCGGCCCCGGGTGCTTCAGGCGGCGTCTCCCTTCTCCGACGCCGCTCGGTCGGCCCACCCCGCAGCGCTGCCCACCGGGCGCATGCGCTCGCTCAGGCGCTCCGGCGCCCGGCCCAGGCGGTGCTCGTAGATGGCGGTATAGGTCAGTACGCGCTGCACGTAGCGCCGGGTCTCGCGGAACGGAATGAGCTCGATCCAGACGTCGGCGTCCAGGCGCCCGGCGGGTAGCCAGCTCTCCACCCGCCTCGGACCGGCGTTGTAGGCGGCAGTGGCGAGCACGGGATGGCCGCCGAGACGGTCGTAGACGCGCTTGAGGTAGGTGCTGCCCAGGCGGATGTTGATCTGCGGATCGAGCAGGTCGAAGCGCCCGGGCGGGCGTTCCCCCAGCTTGCGCGCCACATAGCCCGCAGTGGACGGCATGAGCTGCATCAGCCCCAGGGCGCCGGCCCCGGAGCGCGCGTCGCGGATGAAGGCGCTCTCCTGGCGGACCACCGCGTAGACCCAGGCCGGGTCCAGGCTCGCCGTTCGGGCCAGGCTCTCGATGTCTGCGCGATGCTCGAGCGGGAAGCGCAGCTCCAGGTCGTCCCAGTAGCCGGTCCTCGCGAGAGTGAAGATGGCCCGATCGTGCCATCCCCAGGACTGTGCGAGCTTGGCGGCTGCCTTCAGCTCGGGGGCGGCCATGTCCCTTATCGCCCACTGCCACTCGGTCCGCGCGTCGCCGAGCCGATCTAGGAGCCGCAGCTCACGGGCGCGGCGCAGGCCCGGCCTCCCTGCGATGGTCTGCAGCGTCGCGGGCTCGACCGGCACGGGTATGTCGTCGAGGCGGTATTCCAGGCCGGCCCGGTCGGCGGCCAGGAACCCGTAGTAACTGCGCTCGCGGGCCAGCGAGCGATACAGGTCGGCGGCCTCGCTCCTGTGTCCGAGCATCTCCAGCGCCCGCGCCCGCCAGTAGCGCCACCGCTCTTCGTCGCGGGCCTCCGGGGGCAGGGCCTCGATCCAGCTCAGCGTCGCGCCCCAGTCGCCCGCGCCCAGGGCGGTGCGGATGCGGGTCTCATGCAGCCGCAGGTCGTCCGAGCAGGGCTCGATCCGCTCCAGGTAGTCCAAGGCCCTGGGGTGGTGCTCCCGGGCCAGGGCGAGCGTCAGGTACCGGGTGATACGGGTGCTCTCGAGGGAGTCGAAGTCGAAGCGCGCGTCGATGGACTCCCAGGCGTGCAGGGCGGCTTCCGGGTCCCGGTCGGCCAGCCGCTCGAGGCCGTGCTCCAGGATGGCATTGCGCATGGGGTGGTCGCCCGAGAAGGCCTGCGGACGGCGCGTCAGCAGGTCCGGGTCCCGATGGGCGTCCAGCCAGAGCTCCGCCCAGCGGCGGTCCTCCGGTCCGAGAAAGCGCTTCAGGTAGCGGGCCAGACGCCACTCACCGGCCTGGAACGCCAGCTCGATGCGCTGCCAGGTAAGCTCTGGCGTGAGGCGCCCCGCGGCTCGCCAGGCGTCGAGAGCCGGGTCGCATTCCTTGGGTCGGGAGCGCCCGTGCAGCCATATTTCCGGCACCGCGGCGAAGGCCTCTCCGGAGCGGCCCGTCTCGATCAACGCCTGCAGCCACCGGCACCGCGGCACGACGCTGTCCGTGGGCTCGTAGAAGGCGACGTAGCTCTTCCACCGCCCGTCGCGGGCGAGCCGGGACAGCCAGGCGCTGCGCAGCCGCCCGGCCAGGGGCGTATCGGCGTAGGTCTCGAGGAAGCGGCGAACCTCGGCCGGTGCTGCGCTGCGCAGGGATCGCTTCAGCGCCTCGTACTCGAGGTAGGGGTAGAGGGGGTAGTCCTTCAACGAGGCCCGCAGCGTCGCGAGGTCGGCATCACGTCCCGCGGCGAGCGCGCGCTCCGCCTCGACGAATCGCGCCCGCTGGCTGGCCAGCGGGTCCGAAGCGGTCGCGACGCCCCCCGCGAGCGCCGTCAGGCCGAGCAGGGCGGCGAGCAGGCCGACCGCTGTGGTGCGCTTCCGGGTCATCTCTGCTGCACTCGAAGGGGCGAGCCCTGAGCCGATTCTCAGACCTGCCCCAGAGTAAGACCGTGACCCGCATAGCGCAATCCGGAATTCGCCAGGTTTCTCCCGCGTTGCGGCCGGCCCGGTGCCTGGTACATTATGCCGAGGCATGTCCGGTCAGCACGATACATCGCTCAAGGTCCGCGAGAGTCCGCGCGCGAAGCGCATACGACTGCGCGTGCTGCCGGATGCCACCGTGGAGCTGGTCATCCCCCAGGGCGGAGACCGGGTTGGCGCCATGGCGTTCGCCCAGCGCAAGCGCGCGTGGATCGAGCGGGCCAGGGCCGACGTGCTGGAGCGGATCGGCCGCCGGGAGGCCGCCTGGGGGGTGCTGCCCGAGTCGCTGCCCCTGCGGGCGCTGGGCGAGAC
>JASFUT010000199.1:0-6404 GCA_050050175.1 Chromatiales bacterium | reverse complement strand
CCTGTCGGCCCGCGTCTGGGCGTCGCGGCGCCGGTCAGACAACTACCGCGAGCGCAACGAGACCGAGGTGGACAACCTCGGGGCGCGGATCGGCTATGAGCACGACGGGGGCCGGCTGTTTGCCGAGATCGAGCACACGGCGACCGACCAGCAGCTGCCCGGCTCCCTGTTCGCCCACGAGATGGACGCAGGCCCTGACCAGGTCCGGGCCGAGCTGGACCGCATCCGGGTACAGGAAGACCTCCCCGCGTCGCTGCTGAGCGCGTTCGCCGAGGGGGGCCGTGACCGGGTCTCCGCGGTGCGCTGCGGGGCACCGCGGGCCCTCCTCGCCCCAAGCGGTAAGACGGGAGCCCTGCCGGGCGGCTTCCTCGCCGGCGGGCGTGATCGGGTCCTGTCCGAGCTTCGGGCCGTCGGTGCCCGGCAGCAGCTCCCCGACTCCCTCCTCGACGACCTCCTGGGCGCCGACCGACGCCAGTCCGTCGATGCCTACGAAGGTGATTTCAGCGAAGCCGACACGGACGTGGCCCGTCTCGGCCTGCGCCAGCACCTGACCGACGACTGGTGGCTGGAGGCCGAGCTGACCCGACGGGACGAGGAGCGGGAGTTCCAGATCAGCTTCCGGGGCTTCGCAGGCACGCCGGCGACGCAGGACAGGACCACCGATACCTTCAGCCCCCGGATCATCGGGCACCTGGCGCCCGCAGGCCTCCCCCTGGACCTGACCCTGGGCGCCGACTGGGAGCAGACCGACTATCGGCTGGAGACCGCGTTCGGCCCCCAGACGGTCGATCAGACCGTTTCCGGCATCTACGTCCAGGGGGTTGCGAGGCCCGTGCCGGAGTGGACGCTCACTGCCGGCGTGCGCCGCGCCTGGGTCGACAACCGCATCACCCAGCGCGAGCAGGTCAGCGTCAAGGACCGGACCTTCGACGTGCAGCGGCCGTACGACCTGGACGACCGGGTCACCCTGGGCTCCCTGGGCGCGGCCTGGACGCCGCGGCCGGGGTGGCGCCTGTTCGCCCGGGCGGACCAGAACTTCCGGTTCGCCACGGTGGACGAGCACACCAATCCGGTCTTCGATCAGCCGGTGGGGCTGGACAACCAGACCGGCGTCTCCTACGAGACGGGTGCCGCCTTCGCGTGGGACCGCGGGCGCATCGAGCTCACCCTGTACCGCCTGGACCTGGAGAACGAGATCAGCTTCGACGCCACCGGATTCGCCAACGTCAACCTGGACGAGACCCGACGGGAGGGGCTCACCCTGGAAGGGGAGATGACCCCGGCGGCCGGCTGGCGCCTGGGAGCGGACTACGCCCACACCTCCGCGGAGATCACCGACGGTCCCTTCGAGGGCAGGGACACGCCCCTGGTTCCCGAGCACACCGGCAAGGTGTACCTGGACAAGGACTTCGGCCCGGCCTGGACCCTGCATACCGAGGCGGTAATCGTGGGTCGGCAGGTGCTGGGCGGCGACTTCGAGAACCGTTTCCCCCGCCTCGACCCTTACACCCTCGTGAACGTCCATCTGCGCTACAGCCGTGGTCCGATCGAGGTGAGTCTGCGGGCAAACAACCTGCTGAACGAGCTCTACAGCGAATCCGGCGCCGTGGGAACGGATGCCGCCTTCACATCACGGGCCGCCTACTTCCCGGCGCCCAGGCGCAACTTCTGGGTCGAGGCGGCGTATGATTTCTAAGGCCGGGTCAGCTCACCATGCCGACGCGGAGCGCGAAGGCACCAGGCCCCGCCCGAGCTTCGAGCTTCGACGCCGGGCTCGCGCCGGATCACGCGGACTGCGGGCGGTGAGGCGCTGGGGGCCAACTCGGGGCGGTCGGCGACGCCGTTGCGTTGTGCCGGAGCGGCACGCTGCGCCTCTGGGGTGGATACGCGCATGCCCCCGACCTTCTTTCCGAGCTCAAAGAGAGAGGCTCCCATGGCCAACCGCCTGACACGCATCTACACCCGGACCGGAGACGACGGCACCACCGGCCTCGCCGACGGCAGCCGTCTGCCGAAGGACGGCGCCCGGGTGGAGGCCATCGGGACGGTGGACGAGCTCAACAGCGTGATCGGCATCCTGATGGCCCAGCAGATGAGCGGGACCCTGCGGGAGATGCTCGCGGCCATTCAGCACCGGCTGTTCGATCTGGGGGGGGAGCTGGCCATGCCGGGCAACCGGTTGCTCGACGACGGCGCGGTGGAATGGGTGGAGGCGAGGCTCGACGCGCTCAACGCCGCGCTGCCGCCCCTGCGCGAGTTCGTGCTGCCGGGCGGCACCCCTGCCGCCGCCCACTGCCATCATGCCCGCGCCCTGTGCCGGCGGGCGGAGCGCTGTCTGGTCCACCTGTCCCGCTCGGAGCCGGTCGCTCCCGGCGCGCTGCGGTTCCTCAACAGGCTATCAGACCTGCTGTTCGTCACCGCACGCACCCTTGCGCGGGCCGACGGCGCCCCGGAGGTCGGCTGGGCGAAGCCCCCGGCCCCGGAGAAGTAGGCCGGGCCCCGCCGCCGCGGCCTTCATCGGCAACGGCCGAGCTGACCTTCCCGTCACCGTCTGCCGTGAGCCACAGACCGCCTTCCCCTTTCTACTTTCTACTTTCTACTTTCTACTGTCCGCCTTGCGGACCCCCGCGGAGGCTCGAGACTTGCGACCGACCGCAAGGTATCGGCCGCCGCCCCCCTGTCTACTGTCGATCTTCTGAGGTCTACTATTAGCCTTCACGACAATCAGCCGGGAAGCTCCGCCATGCCCCAGGATGTCCCCAGAATCGGCCCCGGAAGCCGCGTCACCCTGCACCTGTCCCTGGCCCTGCCCGACGGAACCGAGGCCCTGACCACCTTCGACGAGGAGCCCCTGAGCTTCATCATGGGCGACGGGACCCTGCCCCCGGGGCTGGAGCTCGCGCTCTACGGGCTGGAGCCCGACGACGACCAGACCCTGGAGCTCGAGCCCCACCAGGCCTATGGCGCGCGCGACCCGGAGAATGTCCACAGCATGCCGCGCAGCGACTTCACGCCGGACATGGACCTCGAGCCCGGCCTGATCCTCGGGTTCACCCTCCCCTCGGGCCAGGAGACGCCGGGGCTGATCCGCGAGGTCGGCGAGGACGCCGTCGAGGTGGACTTCAACCATCCCCTGGCCGGGCACCGGGTGGTCTTCCGTGCGCAGATCCTCGAGGTGCAGCCGGCCGGCGCGGCGTCCGAGGGCTGAGAGAGGCCCGCCCCGGCGGTTGACGGTCAGGATTCGGCGGCACGTTGCAGTTTCAAGTCCTCGTAACTCTTGGATCACGCCGTGCGCCTCTCCGTCTCCTCCGGACCCCCATAGCCCTTTCCGCTGTCGGCGGACCGCCGGGCCGAGATAAGATAAGAGCCTAAAGTCCGGATAACGAACGCAAGACCATGCAGATCGTACTCGCCAATCCCCGCGGCTTTTGCGCGGGCGTGGACCGCGCCATCGACATCGTCGACCGCGTTCTCGAGCAGTTCGGCGCGCCCATCTACGTGCGCCACGAGGTGGTCCACAACCGCTTCGTCGTGGAGAGCCTGCGCCAGCGCGGGGCGGTGTTCGTCGACGAGGTGGACCAGGTGCCCGACGGGGCCACCGTGGTGTTCAGCGCCCACGGGGTCGCCCAGAAGGTTCGGGAGCAGGCGGCAGCGCGTGACCTCAGGGTCTTCGACGCCACCTGCCCCCTGGTCACCAAGGTGCACCTGGAGGTGGCGCGCCACTGCCGCGACGGCCGCGAGGTGGTGCTGATCGGCCACCGCGGCCACCCGGAGGTGGAGGGCACCATGGGCCAGTACCGCTGCAAGGGCGAAGGCCGCGGCATCCATCTGGTGGAGAGGCCCGAGGACGTGGTGGAGCTTGAGGTCGGCGACTCCGACAACCTTGCCTTCGTCACCCAGACCACCCTGTCCATGGACGACACCGCGCGGGTCATCGACGCCCTGCGGGACCGCTTCCCGCGGATCTCCGGCCCCCGGAAGGATGACATCTGCTACGCGACCCAGAACCGCCAGGACGCGGTCAAGGAGCTGGCCGGCCGCTGCGACCTGGTGCTGGTGGTGGGCTCCCCCAACAGCTCGAACTCGAACCGACTGCGCGAGATCGCCCAAAAGGCCGGCAAGCCCGCCTATCTGGTCGACGGACCGGAGGACGTCCGGCGCGAGTGGCTGGAGGGCGTGGACACCATCGGGCTCACCGCGGGCGCCTCGGCCCCCGAGGTCCTGGTGGAGGACGTGGTGAAGCGCCTGCGGGACTGGGGGGCCGACAAGGTGACCGAGAGCGCGGGGCGCCAGGAGCGGGTGGTGTTCGCCCTGCCCAAGGCGCTCCAGACAGGCACCTGAGCGGCCAACGCCCGCCGGCCGTTGCGGCAACCGCAGAAGCGGCTGCCAGCCGCGAAGAACACGGCCTCCGAGCGGCGTTCGCGCTCAACGAGCGCTCCTACGGGTGCGATTCCGGGAGCCCGCCGTAGGAGCGGCTGCCAGCCGCGAAGAAGACGGCCTCCGGGCGGCGTTCGCGCTCAACGAGCGCTCCTACGGCGCCGTGAAACCCCCTCAGGATCGGCTGCCAGCCGCGAATGCGCCCTTCCGAATGCCGCTTCGGCCAGGGGGCTGGCCTCCCACGCCCCCCGGAGCCGATGCCCGTGGAAGGCGGGCCCCCTCGGCGAGCGGGGCTCCGCCACAAGCGGAGGGTTCGCCGTCAATGAGCTCTACGGGCATGGCCGGCAGCCATCCGCCAGCCGGCGGGGTCCGACGCGCGCTGCCAGGACGCCCCGGCCCGGAGGAAAGGCTGTTCAGCAGAATCCGGGGCAGGCCCCCGGGGGCGGTGCGCCCGCGTGGCTCGCACGTCCTCCTGGCAGGCACTGGACAGGCCGGGCGTCCTGGTGCCTACTTCGATCGTCAGCCGGCACACGAAGAACCCGGGGCGATCCCCTCCAGCGTCCGGGCGGCATTTCCGCGGCCCGGTCGTGAGCGGCTGGCGCGGCGCGTTCTCATCCGCAATGATGCCGAGACAGATGTTCCCGCGGCCGGGCACCTGACTTCGAGAGGCGACGCGGGAACAGCCACCCGGGTGCGCCTGTTCCGCCGGACCGAGTTCGAGAGCTTTCATATGCGCATAGGCCTTCAGACCTGGGGGACAGCAGGCGACGTTCGCCCCTTCATCGCCCTGGCCCGAGGCCTTGCCGAAGCGGGCCATGAGGTCACTCTGGCGTTGTCCCACATCGAGAATGCCGATTACACGGGATGGGCCGAAGACGGCGGTTTCCGGCTGGAGAAGGTCGGCAGGACGGACGGGAATGCCGCCGTACTCGGCGAGGTCTACCGACAGATTCTGGGAAAGCGCAACGGGATCTCGCAGCTCCAGATCGTGATGCGCTCCTATCTGGACCCCATCGAGGAAGCGCTGGAGGAGGCCTCGCAGCGGCTTTGTCGTGCGAACGACCTGGTGATCGGCCACGCGCTCGTTCACTCCCTGCCCGCCGCTGCGGAAGCGTTCCGAACCCCCTATATCCGGGTGACGCTGCAGACCAACGGTGCGGAATCCCGATTTCTCCCGCCCAGCTCGGTGCCCGACATGGGACCCTGGCTGAACCCTCTGTCATGGAGGCTGGCCGGCTGGGTGATGGACGGCCTGCTCAAGCAGCGTTTCAATCGCTCGCGGGCACGCCTGGGACTCTCCCCGATCGCCCACGTCCTCGATACCCAGGATCCGCGGCATCCCTGCCTGCACGCCTACAGCCCGATATTTCAACCTCTTCCGAAGGATTGGAGCCGCCTGCATTGCATCTGCGGGTTCCTCGATCTCTCGGCGGCAGACGATGACCTTCCCATACCGGAGGAGCTGGACGAGTTCCTTCGGGCCGGCGAGCCGCCGGTCTTCCTCGGCTTCGGCAGCATGGACACCATGCAGCAATCTACGGAGCTCGGTCTGGAATCCCTGCGGCTGATGGCGGACGCGGCCCGGAAGGCGGGATGCCGCGCGATCGTACAGTCCCAGGCGCCCCCGCCGCCAGATGTGGCAGCCGACCCGAGGATCCATGTCCTGAAGGCTGTCTCACACCGCGCCGTCTTCCCCCGCTGCGCGGCGGTTGTGCATCATGGCGGGGCTGGAACAGCTCATGCGGCCGCCAAGGCCGGACGCCCTTCGGTGGTGGTCATTCATGCATTGGATCAGTTCCTCTGGGCAGTGCGGCTGAAAGAACTGGGGGTCGCTCCCCGGCCTCTGTCCCGAAGGACCCTCACCTCGGACAAGCTGGCCCGGTCGATCCGGCAGGTGCTGGGCCGCCCGGAATTGCGCGAGCGTGCCCGGGCCATCGGCGATGCGATGAAGGCGGAGAACGGCGTGGCTCGCGCGGTCGAGGCCATCAGCCAATGGTGCGCAGGGCCCGACACGCACCCTCTCGCGG
>JASFUT010000198.1:0-6404 GCA_050050175.1 Chromatiales bacterium | reverse complement strand
GCAGCGGCTCCGGGCCCGTCGTAGGCCAGCGCTCCGGCCGTGGGGGCATCCGGCAAGGCGGTATTCGCGGCCGGCAGCCGCTCCTGCGGCGGGCTTCGGCGATCGATTGGGCCGCGCCGACGGGCCTGGGGTGCCCGCCTGACTTGGCGCCACCCTTGTGCTTGAATGGCGCAAACAACACGGGCCGGGGCCCACAGGTCCCCCATCCCGAGCCACTGGAGCCTTCGATCATGCCGCATGAGACGCCTTGCCGATTCCATCGCCTTCTGCCGCTGTCCCTGCTCGCTGTGCTGACAGTCCTCACTGCGGCGCCGACTGCGGCGGACGAGAGCCCTGTCGTCACCACCAAGGTGGAGGGCCGGTTCGGCGAGGTGCTGCACAGCGTGCGCATGGCGATCGTCGGCCGCGGTCTCAACATCGCCCACACGCTCCCCGCCAGCGGCATGCTGTCCCGGACCGGTCCCGCGTTCGGCGTGAAGGAGCCGCCCTACCAGTCCGCGGAGATCATCGAGTTCTGCAGCGCCCGGATCTCTCACAAGCTGGCCGCGGCCAACCCGGAGAACATCTCGCTCTGCCCGTTCACCATCGCCGTCTACGTGCTCCCCTCCGATCCGGAGCAGGTGCGCCTGACCTACCGCAAGCCCTACGTGCTCGACGAGGCCTCGCGCGGGGCCGCCGAGGAGATGGTGCAGCTCGTGGAGGGCGTGATCGAGGAGGCGACGGCGTGGTAAGGCGCGTCAGGGCCCCTGCTCCACCAGCCGCGCCAGCCGCCGGGCCAGGGCGTCGGTGATCCGCTGGGGGTCTTTATCGCCCTCCCCCTCCTCGCGCAGGGACTGGACGCTGCAGGGCTCGTCGAACACCAGCCGGACCCGCCGAAGGCGCGGCAGGACCCGGCCCCTGGGCAGGGCCTCGAAGGTGCCGTGGATGGCGCAGACCACCACGGGCACGTCCACCCGGTCGAGCAGCAGGCCGATGCCCGGGCGCAGCGGCTGGAGCTCGCCGTCCGGCGCGCGCTCGCCCTCCGGGAACCAGACCAGGCCCTTGCCGCGCTGGAGCAGGGCGCTCGCGAGGACCAGGGCGCTGCGCCCCCGGGCCGGGTCGACCGGAATGGCCTGGGCGAGCCGGGTGACCAAGCGCAGCAGCGCGTTGCTCCAGATGACGCCCGTCCAGCCCGCCCAGTAGGTGTCGCGCAGCCGGTCCTGGTCCATCACCGCCGCGATCACGGGCGGATCCAGGTGGCTCAGGTGATTGGCCACCAGCACCCAGGGCCCCCCGCGCGGCAGGTGCTCGACCCCCCGGGCGCGCACCCGGAAAGCCAGGCCCATCAGGAGCCGGTTGACCCCGTACAGCACACGGGCCGTGGCCGCAGCCGCCGGCCCCAGGGGCGCGATCATGCGCCGCTCCCGCTCGCCCAGGGACTCCTCGGGCCGGTCCAGGGACATGGCGCCAGCGACGCCCGCCTCCTGGGCCTCCAGGGTCTCCCGCAGCAGATCCCTGAGGGTCTCGATACGCTCCAGGGCCTCGTCGCCGAGCTCCACCCCCGTGCGCTCGCTGAGCTCCAGGGTGAGGTTGAGCCACTCCAGGGAGTCCACGCCGAGGTCCGCCGCGAAGTGGCTGTCCGGGCCCAGGGGCAGCTCGGGATAGCGCTCGACGAGCCAGTCCCAGGCGGCCCGGGCGGTGGGGTCCTCGAGCAGGGCGCGGTCGGAGCCGCCCATGGACTCCACCGACATGGGACCTTCCGTCTCCCGGGAGCGGCCCTCGCTGATCTCCCGGTATCGCTCCTCCAGGCGGTGGCGCTTGATCTTGCCGAGGCGGGTGCGGTCCAGGGGCTCGCGGCTGATCACCACGTCGCCGACGCGCTGGTAGCTGGGCAGCTTTCGAGCCCGTGCGTTAACCGCGTCGCGCACCCGGCCCTCGGGGTCGTCCCCCCGCAGGACGGAGGGGTCCGGCACCACCACGGCCGCCAGCCGGCGGTCCTGCAGAAAGACACCGATCTCCTGGATGGCCGCGTCCTCCTCGTAGGCGGCCTCCAGGGCGTCGGGCTGGATGTTCTCGCCGCCCTCGGTGACGATCAGGGTGGAGGCCCGGCCACTCAGAAACAGCCAGCCGTCGGAGTCGAAGTGCCCAAGGTCGCCGGTCCGGAACCAGCCGTCTCCGGTGAGCACCTCGGCGGTCCTGTCGGGCAGGTTGCGGTAGCCGCCGAACACGCCGGGCCCGCGGGCGAGCACCTCGCCGGGGCCCTCCTCCGCGTCGATGCGTAGCTCCACCCCGGGCACGGGGCGTCCGGCGCTGCCGGGGCGCAGACTCTCCGGCAGGTCCACCGCCAGCAGGGGAGAGGTCTCGGTGAGGCCGTACCCCGTCACGGGACGCCAGCCCAGCGCGCGGAGCCGGACCGACAGGTCCCGGTCCAGGGCCGATCCGCCGCTCGCCAGTAGCCGCAGCCCCGGGGCGAGGCGGCGGTGCAGCCCGCGCATCACCCAGCGACCGGGCGAGCGGCCGAACGTCCGCTCCATGGCCTCGAGCACCGCCAGCGTCGCGCTGAAGCCGGCCCCCGCGATGCGTCCCGCGCCCCGGGCGCGGCGCTCGATCCCCTCCACCAGGGTCCGGTACAGGCGCGGGACCCCGATCAGCACGGTCGCCTCCGAGCGTCGCAGCGCCTTGACGATCCGCGGGCCGGTGAGGGACTCGGGCAGGATCAGGGGCAGCCCCAGGGACAGGGGCACCAGCATTCCCACGACGAACGGGTAGACGTGGTGCAGGGGCAGCGGCAGCAGCACCCGGTCGCCCGGCCCCACGATGCGTAGCCGCTCCAGGGCGTCCAGCTGGAAGCGCAGGTTGGCGTGGGTGAGGGGCACGCCCTTGGGCGGGCCGGTGGTGCCGGAGGTGTAGAACAGGGCGGCGAAATCCCCGGGCTGCGGCTCCGGAAACGGGGTCTGGTCCCTGCCGGGCTCAAGGGGGGGCATGTCCGCGTCCTCGCCCTCCAGCAGCGCCAGCCGGGGGAGCCGCTCCGGGCGCTCGCGCAGCCGGCCGAGCTGGGCGGGCGTGGTGAAGAGGACCCCCGGCCGGCTGTCGTCGAGCACGTGGGCCAGGGTCTTCCCGTCGAGCTGCACGTCCAGCGGCGAGACCTGGGCGCCGATACGCATGGTCGCCAGTGCGGCGGCGATCCATTCCGGGGACTCCTCGCCCAGGAGGCTGACCACATCGCCGCGGCCGATGCCCGCGGCCGATAGGCCGCGCGCGAGCTGCTCGATGCGGCCCGCGAGATCGGCGTAGCTCCAGCGGTGCTCGGAGTCTCCCCGGACCTTGATCACCGCCGGATGGTCGCCCCGGCCCCCCAGACCCTCGAGGAAGGAGGCGAGCGTGCCGGGCGGCTCGCTCGGACTCGAGGCTGATTCAGACATTGGCGCTCCTTCCGGGCTCGGTTCTCTGGGAGGCTAGCCTTCCTGGGGGATCCCTGCCACGGGAGTGGCCGTCGCCCACCGCGGGACGCGCCCCGGCCGTTGCGCCAGGGCGCGGGCGGTGCAATCTTCTTGGCGATTCCCCGGTCGTACCGGGAGAGCACCAAGGGCCTTCGGGGAACCGCACATGACTCAGGAACAGAGAATCGCCACCAGCCTTCTGCTGCTGCGCATCGGCGTATTCGTGGTGATGTTCATGTGGACGCTGGATAAGTTCGTCCGGCCCGGACACGCCGGCGCCGTCTACGAGACCTTCTACGGCATCGGCGGCATGGGACCCGCCGCGCTCTATGCCGTGGCCGGCGTGGAGATGCTGATCCTGCTGGGCTTTCTGCTCGGGGTCCTCAAGCGCTGGACCTACGGCGCGGTGCTGCTGTTCCATGGCGTCTCGACGCTCTCGTCCTACAAGCAGTATCTCGCGCCCTTTTCGGAAGGACCCAACCTGCTGTTCTTCGCCGCCTGGCCGATGCTGGCGGCGTGCATCGCCCTGTACCTGCTGCGGGACCTGGACACGCGCTGGACGCTGGGCCGGAATACGTGACGGCGTGTCCGCGGACCGCGCGCGGGCCCGCTCCGACCGAAGGCGCGTCCGGGAAGGTCGCGTTCGCGCCTCACAGGCGCTCCTACGATCGGCTCCGGCACGCGTAGGAGCGCTCGCTGAGCGCGAACGACTCCGAGTCCCGCCCTCGGTATTCGCGACCCGAAGGGCCGCTCCCACGACGGACCCGCACGCGCCCCCGCCGGGATTTGCCGGGGCCGGTGGCGGCTGCGGATAATCGGGGGCGTCCCGAGCCTTCCAGGGGTACCGGCGTTGAGCGAAGATCTGATACACGCGGCGGGGATCACGGACCTGGCCGAGGCGCGGATGCTGGTGGAGTCCGGGTTCCGCCGGCTGGGCTTCCCCTTCGCCCTCGCCTATCACGCCGAGGACCTGGACATCGACGAGGCGGCGGCCATCGTCCGGGCGCTTGGGTCGGAGGCGGACCCCTTCCTGATCACCTATCTGGACCGGCCCGTCGAGATCCAGGCACTGTGCCGCCGGCTGGGCGTGTCGGCCGTGCAGCTCCACGGCGATGTGAGCCCGGGGGCGCTGAAGACGCTGCGCGGCGGGTGGCCAGACCTGCATATCATCAAGAGCCTGATCGTGCGCGGAGACAACCTGGCGTCCCTGGAGCGGGAGAGCCTGCGTCTGGCCCCCTGGGTGGACGCCTTCATCACCGACACCTTCGACCCCCGCACCGGGGCCACCGGCGCCACGGGGCGTACCCACGACTGGGCGGTGAGCCGGACGCTGGTGCGGATCTGCCCGCGCCCGGTCATTCTCGCGGGCGGCCTGAGCCCGGAGAACGTGCGCCGCGCGATCCTCGAGGTGCGCCCGGCCGGCGTGGACGTCCACACCGGGATCGAAGGGCCGGACGGGCGCAAGGACCGCGCCCTGTCCCGGCGGTTCGTCCGCGAGGTGCAGGCGGGATTCGCCGCCCTCGCCCGGGCGTGAGGGCCGGCCCTCAGCCTCCCTGGTAGAGCCGGCAGCCGTCGATGCGCCGCTCGATCTCGCGGCGGATCTCCTCGAACGCCGGACTGCCGACCTCCCCGAAGCGGCGCTTCAGCTCCGCCGCGGACAGGTGCTCGGGCAGGTCCCGGATCTCGGGCATGATCGCCTCCTCCGAAACGCCGTCGGCCAGCAGGCGCTGGACCCGCTGGGCCCCCGCCTCCGAGCCGGCGGCGAGCGCCCCGAAGCGGGTGCCCGCCCGGTCCGCGGCCAGGTCGGTGAAGCTGAAGCCGCTGCCGCCGTCGGCGTCCCGCACCTCCTTCAGGAGGCCCACGGCGTCGGACAGGGCGGTGTCGCCGGCTGCCGAGATGGCCGCAGAGGCGAGGAAATGCTGGGCGAAGTCACCCCGCCCGTTCAGCGTGAGCCCAAAGCGCTGGAGGCGTCCCTCGCGCATCTGGGGCGGCACCAGCCGATCCATGCCCTGCCCGACCGCCCAGGCGCCCAGCACCATCAGCAGCGCCCGGTTCTCCCGCGCCGCGTCGCTGCCCTGGGAGCGTCCCTTGGCGTAGGCGAACAGGCTCTGCAGCGCCGGGGCGAGCGGACCCTTCAGGGCGGTGCCGCGGCCGTGCAGGACGGCGAGGCGGTTGTGGTAGTCCGCCAGGGCGGTCCGGTCCACGCCGCCGAGCACGGAGTCTCGCACCCGGCCCGCCACCTCGGGGCGCCACACGTAGGTCAGCCCGACCCGCCCGGACTCCAGGCTGAGATCCTGGAACACGCTCTCGGCCAGCCTGCGGCCGTCCGCCCGGAAGAGCCGGTCCTGCAGCCAACCTGCCAGCAGGTCGGCCAGCGGGTCCGGGACGGGAACCCCGCCGACCCGCAGCCCCTGGATCCGCGGCGCGCCGCCGTCCTCCGTCAGCGCCAGGCTGGCGTTCAGATAGGGCTTGACCGGCAGACGTGGCACCCGGATGGTCAGCTGCAGCTGCCCCCGATCCTGGACCACATTGATCCGGGCGGCGCCGTCCAGCGGACGGAGGAGGTAGTTGGCCGCCAGCTCGAGGTCGGCCTCGCTGATCACCACCCTGCGCCGTGCCCCGTCCGGCAGCTCGCGCGGGTCGTTTGCCCGCACGATCTCCTCCGCGCGCGCCGCGTCCTGCCGGCCGATGGCAGGCGCCTCGGGCACCAGCGGCTGGCGTTCCAGCGCGAGCCAGGCGAGCACGAACGGGCTCGCCACGAGGGCGAGCAGCAGCAGACGGGACAGGAGGCGCATGGCGGGCTCCGGTGGAGGGACCCCGAAGGCTACGGGATCGGCGCCCGGGGGTGCAAGGGCCGCACGGCGCAGGCGTCCCGCCGCAGGTCAGGCCGTAAGTGCCGAAGCCGGTCGCAGGAGCGACTGCCAGGCGCGAATGCCCCTCTCCGAATGGTCCCTCGGCCAGGGAGCTGGCGTCCCACACCACCCC
>JASFUT010000197.1:0-6418 GCA_050050175.1 Chromatiales bacterium | reverse complement strand
GGCGGCGGGGCGTTTGGGCTTCTTCGCCTTCTCCCGGATGCGCGGGCGGGCGAGCTCCAGCGTCTGCTCGCCGCGCAGCACCGATCGGGCGGCCCCGGTGAGGCGCAGCACCGAGTAGGCGGCGATGTCCTGCTCGAGGAGCCCGCGGTGGATGAGCTGGCGGATGACGGAGGTCCACTCGGCCTCGCTCTTGTCCGCGCCGATGCCGTAGGTGCTCAGGCGGTCGTGGCCGAGGGCGCGGATGCGCTCGGTGTCGGCGCCGCGCAGGACGTCGATGACGTGCTTGATGCCGAAGCGCTGGCCGACGCGGTAGACGCAGGACAGGGCCTTCTGGGCGTCGACGGTGGCGTCGAAGCGCTCGGGCGGGTCGAGGCAGACGTCGCAGTTGCCGCAGTGCCAGGGGTCGTCGGGGCCCGTCTCCTCCGACGCGTCGCCGGCCGCGTCCCCGGGCCGCTCGCCGAAGTAGCCGAGCAGCACGCGGCGCCGGCAGGTGACGGCCTCGGCCAGCGCCACCATGGCGTTCAGCTTGTGGATCTCGATGCGGCGCTGGTCGGCGTCGGCGATGCCGTCGATCAGGCGCCGGGCGGTCACCACGTCCTGGGCGCCGTAGAGGAGCAGGGCCTCGGCGGGCAGGCCGTCGCGCCCGGCCCGTCCCGTCTCCTGGTAGTAGCCCTCGATGTGCTTGGGCAGGTCGTAGTGGACGACGAAGCGCACGTTGGGCTTGTCGATGCCCATGCCGAAGGCGACGGTGGCCACCACGACGCGCACCTCGTCGCGCAGGAAACGCTCCTGGACGTTGCGGCGCGTCCCGGCGGGCAGGCCCGCATGGTAGGCGGCGGCCTCGATGCCCTCGGCCCGGAGCTTGTCCGCCACCTCTTCGACCTTCCTGCGCGAGAGCGCGTAGACGATGCCCGCCTCGCCCGGGCGCCGGTCCAGGAACCGGGTGAGCTGCTCGAAGGGGCGGTGCTTCTCCAGCACCGTGTAGCGGATGTTGGGCCGGTCGAAGCCGCTGACGTGGCGGTGGGCACCCTCCAGGCCCAGCACCCGCAGGATGTCCTCGCGGGTCTGGGGATCGGCGGTGGCGGTGAGCGCCACCCGGGGGATGCCCGGGAAGCGCTCGCCGAGCACGGCGAGGCCGGCGTACTCGGGGCGGAAGTCGTGGCCCCACTGGGAGACGCAGTGGGCCTCGTCGATGGCGATGAGCGCGATGTCGATGCCGGCCAGGCGCTCCGCGAAGCCGCCGCTCAGCAGCCGCTCCGGGCTGACGTAGAGCAGGTCCAGGTCGCCCGCGTGCATGCGGGCGAGCACCCGGCGGGCCTCGTCGGCGCCGAGGCTGGAGTTGTAGAACGCCGCTGCTACGCCGTTGGCGTTCAGGGCGTCCACCTGGTCCTTCATCAGCGAGATCAGCGGTGAGACGACTATGCCTGTGCCCGGGCGGTGCAGGGCCGGGATCTGGTAGCACAGCGACTTGCCCCCGCCCGTGGGCATGAGCACGAAGCAGTCCTCGCCGGCGATGAGCTGCTCGATGATCGCCTGCTGATGGGGCCGGAAGGCCTCGTAGCCGTAGACCCGGCGCAGGGTGTCGTGGATGGCGGCAGGGACGCCGGTCTCGGCGCTGGCAGGGGCGGCGGGGGTCATGGGGGGATTCTAACGGTTAGGGACCCTGAGTAGGAGGACGGGTGCGCTCTGGGAGGCGGCCCTCGGGGAATGGGGCCTCCGCGGACGCCGCTTCGGCCAGGGCCGGCCGCCCACGGCGGCGGAGCGGGCGGCAGGGGGCAGGCCCGCTCGGCGAGCTGCAGCCGGTCAGAACTCCACGGCGACCTGGGCCGTCAAGGAATCGGCCGACTTCCCCGTGCCGCCGTCGCGCCGGTCGTAGTCCCGGTCGTGCGCCCACTCCAGAGACAGGGCGGTGTCTTCCACGACTTCCACCGACAGCGCGGCCAGCCACCGACGCTCCGGAAGCTCCAGGGCGACGGCCTCCCCGGTGCCCTGGTAGCCGATCGCGGCCACCGCCTCGCGCCCCGCCACGCGGAAGCCGTAGCCGAGCTCGAGGTTCCAGGCCTTGGGCTCGGCACCCCGGCGGTCGAAGGCGAGCTCCGCCGGAACCCGGGTCCAGTCCATGGTGAACGGGGGGGTCTCGCCTGGGGCCAGGGCGAAGTCGGTGATGCGGTAGCCCCCCCGGTCGAAGCGGTCCAGAGCGGCCACGTACTCGCCGAAGGCCGTGAAGGGGCCGACCTCCAGGGCGCCGTTCGCGGTCCAGCCGGGGACCTGGTCGGCGACGCGGTGGGTGGTCAGGGCGTCCTGCAGGGCGTCGGAATCGCCGATGTCGTTGATGTAGCCGGCACCTGCGGCGAAGCCGGCGTCGTCGCCCTCCACCGCGTAGCCGAGCTCGGCGCCCCAGTTGTCGAGCCGGTCGTCGCCGCCGCGCCTGTTGGTGCCGTTGAACAGGTAGGCGGAGGCTGCGAAGCCGTTGTGCTCGAAGCCCAGGCGAAGGGCGGTCTCCCGGGTCTCGGCGATCTCCAGGGTCAGGGGGTCGGAGATCATGTTCGTGTCGAAGACGCCGAAGGGTACGTAGAACTGGCCGGCGTCCAACCGCCAGGGGCTGTCCGGCGGCGCGAGGCCGATCGCGGCCACGTCCACCTCCAGATCGGTCTCGTCCTCCTCGTAGAGCAAGGTGACGACGGCCTCGGCCCAGTCGTTGATCCGCGCGGCCACGCCCAGCTCGGCAGTGGCCACCACCAGGTCGCTGGTGGTCTCGCCCAGGAACGGATCGGCCTGGCTCGCCTCCACCTCCACCAGGCCGCTCACCTCTACGCGCTGCGTCCAGTCCACTGCGCCGCCCGCCGCCTCCCCGACCCGGCCCTCCAGGAGGTGGATCTGGCGGTCCCGGGACTGGATGGCGTCGTTCTGGTGCTGCACCATCCGCTCGAGCTCGGTCACGCGTCGCTCCATGCGCTCGAGCCGCTGCTCCAGGCCGGTCTCCGCCGCCGCCGTGAAGGGCCAGCCGAGTGCGACCGCTACAGCGGCCGCCATGGTCGTCTGCTTCATCGATGTCTCCCCGATTGTGTGTGCCGCACGTAAGCGTGCGAACGGACTTCGGGGCTGGCTGGCGTCGGCTGGCTGACCCGCTTGCTGTAGGCAGCTCGTCGAGCTACTTGGTGAGGATCAGCTTTCCCTGGCGGGTGATCCGCAGCACGTAGTCGCACCCGCCGTGCGCGATCACGAGCCGGCTCCCGCCGTCGAGCAGCTCCCGACTGTGAAGCCGCCGGGGAGGATGCTCTTCCTCCCGCTGCGAGGGGGGAGGGGACGGGTGCGTCCCGGGCTCAGGAGTTTGCTGATCCATTTGGCAATGCCTCCGGGTAGTGCGGTTACGAATCTAAATGAGAACTATTCGCATGTCAAACGACTTTGTGAGGTGGGCTCGGACCAAAGGCCCGGTTCGCCACCCGCCGCCAGGAGAACCGCAGCCCGGGGCTTCGTCGAGGCGTTCCTGGGGCTTCGTACCCGCGGCCGCGGGTCGGCCGCCTACGGGCTGAGAGGGTCTGCGGGCCGGGCGATGCGCCACCTGCCGCGCTGGCGCTCTCCTCGCCCGGCGCCCGATCTACGGGGTGCCGGTGGGCCGCTTACCGCCAACGTCCAGGCGCTCCCGGACGTCCGGCGGTGTGCTGGGGTTGCGCGCCAGGCCCCGGGCTATTCCGGTGTTCTGAGCGCGCTTCGCGTAGAGCTCGCGCAGGATCCGGACCGGGGTGTTGGGGTGGGCGGCCATGGTCGAGAAGAAGTAGTCCGGGTAGCTGTGATTGTCGAAGAGCCAGGCGATGGACTCGGCCGGGGTGTCGGGGTCGCGCAGGGCGGTGAGGGCCACGCCGAGGTCGGGGTGGCGGACCAGCCGGTCGAGCACCTCCGGGGGCGTCTCCGGTCGGCCGGCCAGGGGAATGAGCAGGGTTCGGTCGTCGGTCCCCTCGACCATCTCCGCTATCAGCCGTCCCTCCTCGCCCGGATGCGCGGCCAGGAGGCGCCCGATCTTCGCTTCGTTCGCGCGAATGGCCTGCCGCTGGCGCTCCACCTCCGCATCGCGGCCGGCGTTGATCTGCCGGATCTCGTGCCAGGCGTAGGCCTGGTAGGCGAACGCCGTGGCCAGGCCCAGCGCCGCAAGGGCCGCGCCGGCCGACCAGGGCCAGGCGCTAACGCCACGGGCGACGGCGAGCCGCCGGCGGTGGTGCAGGGCGCCGAGGGCGAAGCCGAGCAGGCCCGGTCCCGTGGCGACCAGGGGCAGGACGATGAAGCCGAGCCCGGAGGTGGACCCGCGGGAGTCGAGAATGGCCCCGGTGCCCAGGACGAAGGAGGCGAGCCAGGCGGGCAGGGCGTAGGCGCCCGCCCGTCGCCAGCCCCGCCCGGGGTTGGCGATCACCATGACGACGCAGCCCAGGAGGAACAGGGCCGGAACGATCCAGTAGGCCACCAGGAAGGCCATGGGGCGGGATTCCGCGGGAGTCTCCGCGCAAGTCTAGACCTCCTGCCCGTAGGGGCGAGCCTCCCGGCCGGGCCCCGGGGGACGTCTTCGGCGCGGGTGTCCGGTTACCGTGGCTATGCTTTGGGAGGGCGAGCCGCGGAGCGATTCATTGGACGATCTGCCGGAGGAGATCGGGGGCCTGCCTGACCTGTCGGGTCGGGAGGCGCGCATCCGCGCGCGCCAGGCGGCCGTGGCCGACCGCCCCCTGCACGGCGAGACGAGCAACATCGACTTCGGCCGGGTGCGTGCCGCCTGCGCTGTCGCCCTGCACATGCATCAGCCCCTGATCCCGGCCGGGGGTGAGGATCTGCGCAGCGCGCCGATCATCAGCAACCTCCAGTACATGATGGAGCACCCGGACGTCGGCGATAACCACAACGCGCCGGCGTTCCGCAGTTGCTACCGGCGCATGGGCGAGATCGTGCCGCGCCTGGTGGAGGCGGGTGCGAATCCGCGGGTGATGCTGGAGTACTCGGGGACCCTGCTCTGCGGCCTGCGGCGGATGGGCCTGGATGACGTGCTCGACAGCCTGAAGCGCGTCACCTGCGATCCGGCCTACTGGCCCCACGTGGAGTGGCTGGGGGCGCCCTGGGGTCACGCGGTGGCGCCGTCGACGCCGGTGCAGGACTACCGCCGCCACGTCCAGGCCTTCCAGCAGCACTTCGCCGCGATCTTCGGCCTCGAGGCCCTGGAGCGGGTGCGGGGCTTCTCACCCTCGGAGATGGCGCTCCCGAATCATCCGGACGTCGCCTACGAGCTCGTCAGGACGCTTCTGGAGTGCGGCTACCGGTGGGTCCTGGTTCAGGAGCACTCGGTCGAGCGGCCGGACGACGGCCGCCACCCGCAGCGCCCGCACCTGCCGCACCGCCTGGTGTGCACCAACGCCCAGGGGGAGACGGCGGAGATCGTCGCCGTGATCAAGACCCAGGGGTCGGACAGCAAGCTGGTCGGCCAGATGCAGCCCTGGTACGAGGCCCGGGGACTCTCCCGCCAGGGGCTCGGGGGCAGGCAGGTGCCGCCGCTGGTGACCCAGATCGCCGACGGCGAGAACGGGGGCGTGATGATGAACGAGTTCCCGTCCAAGTATGAGGAGGTGGTTCGCGAGGCGTCCTGGGGCGAGGTGCCGTTGATGAATGTCGGCGAGTACCTGGATCACCTGGAGGGCATGGGCCTGGGTTTCGCCGACTTCCCGGCGATCCAGCCCCTGTTCCACCGCCGGATCTGGGAGCGGATGCAGCCGGGCGACGGGCCCGAGCGCCTCGGGGCAGTGATCGAGGCGCTGAGGCGGGAGGACGGCCGATTTCACATGGAGGGCGGGAGCTGGACCAACGACCTCTCTTGGGTGCACGGCTACGACGATGTGCTGAGCGCGATGGAGCGCGCCAGCGCCCGGTTCCATGAGGTCATGGAACGGGAGGGGATTTCCCCAGCCGATCCCCGTTATCGCAACGCGCTCTTCCATCTGCTCGTCAGCCAGACGAGCTGCTATCGGTACTGGGGGCAGGGATTGTGGACCGACTACGGCCTGGAGATCTGCCGCCGCACCAGCGAGATCCTGGCGCATGACTTTCCCTGAGGACCGCCCATGGAGCCACAGGGCTGTGGCGCCTCCGCCCGAACCGCGATAAGGCAGCTTGTCCGGCCGAAGCCGGACCACCACCGACCTACAACGCGCAGGTGCGGAACCCGGCGAATACGTCGTTGCGATGGGGCTCGTAGTAGTTCCGCCAGGTGTTGCGCAGCATCCGCCCGCGGGTCGCCCAGCCGCCGCCCCGCAGCACTCGGGTGCTGCCGAACAGGGGCTGGGAGTAGTCCCTGTACATGTCGGGATTGAAGCCGGGGTAGGGCCCGAAGACGGTTGCGGTCCATTCCCAGACATTGCCGATCATCTGGCGGCAGCCGAAGGCG
>JASFUT010000196.1:0-6435 GCA_050050175.1 Chromatiales bacterium | reverse complement strand
CTAGTGCCTCGCTCGTGCGCCTAGGTGCAGACCCGCCCAGGCACGCTGAAACGAACGATTTGTATGGGACCGAGCACCAGGACGCCCTGCGCAGGGCCGGTCCGGTCGGGCCGGCCCGTCAGAGGTGAGGCACAAGACTCCATAGGGGAGATCGGACGACATGGCGGAGCTCTTTTCCGAACAGTGGATGAGCCAGCTGAAGGATGCCTGGAACGCGGATCCCGAGGTCAAGGACAAGCTGGCGGAGATCGATTTCTCCTCGGTGATTACCTGCGGCTACAAAGGGGAGGACGACCCACGGGGGGTGTTCGTCGTGGAGAAGGGGGAATGCGTGCGGGCAGGCGCCTGGCAGGGGGAGCAGCCGAACTGGGACATGCGGGCCGACCGCAAGGACTGGCTGAAGTGGATCGACAAGCCGCTGGGGATGACCAGCATGGGAATGGCCTATGCCAGCGGCAAGCTCAAGTTCTTCAAGGGCGACTTCAAGGCCATGATCAAGGACCCGCGGATGGCCGGGCCCTTTGTGAAGAGCTTCGGTCTCATGAGCAAGATCGGGGGGGAGTGACCGCCCGCCGGGCCCGCAGGCCGTGGAAGGCGCCTTCACCGCGCGCCCTCATTGCCTTCGTCCGCCCACGACGGCGTCCGGTGACCCGTCTGAATCCCGACCGGCGGGCCCCGCCACACCCGGTCTCCTGGACAACCGGACATCGTGGCGGCAAATTGAGGACCCGGGCTTACCGATCCGGGGGGTTCGCGCATGAAGGTCATCGCCGGGGACATCGGCGGCACGAAGACGCTGCTCTCCATCTTCGAGTGGCAGGAGGGCCGTCTGGTCGCGGGACCCGAGCGGACCTATCCAAGCGCGGATTATCCGGATCTCGACACCATCCTCGCCGAGTTCCTGGGCAGCCGGGGGGGTGGGGGTATGCGGGCGGCCTTCGGCGTGGCCGGCCCGGTGCGGGGACGGGCGGTCCGAACGACGAATCTCCCCTGGGTGATCGACGCCGACGCCCTCGAGCGCCGGCTGGGTCTGGGCGCCGTCCGCCTGCTCAACGATCTGGAGGCCACCGCCCACGGCGTTCTCACGCTCGACGACCAGGCGTTCCGCGTCCTGAATCCGGGGGAGCCCCAGGCGCGGGGCAACCGCGCGGTGATCGCGGCCGGTACCGGGCTGGGCGAGGCGGGCATGGTCTGGGACGGCTCCGGTTACAGGCCCTTTCCCACCGAGGGGGGGCACGCGGGCTATGGCCCGGAGGATGCCGTGGAGCGGGCCCTGCTCGCCTTCATGGCGGGGCGCTACGGACGGGTGACCTGGGAACGTGTGCTCTCGGGCTCCGCGCTGCCTGATCTTCTCGGCTTCGTGGAGGAGCATGAGGGGGAGCCCGCCGACCCCGGACTGAGGACGGAGATGCAGTCGGGGGACGCAGGCGCCGCCATCACCCGTGCCGCCTCCGAGGGCCGCTGCCCGGTTTGCGTGCGCGCGGTGGATCTGTTCGCCCGCCTCTACGGCTCGGAGGCCGGCAACCTGGGCCTGCGGATGCTGGCCACGGGCGGAATCTACATCGGAGGCGGCATCGCGCCCAAGATCGTCGATACCCTGGCAAGAGGCCCCTTCCTCGAGGCCTTCCGGTCCAAGCCGCCCATGGAGGGCCTGCTCGCCGCCATGCCCCTCAAGGTCGTCATGGAAAGCCGCGCCGCCCTGCTCGGAGCGGCACGGGTGGCGAGCCTGGGCTGAGGCCCCCTTGTCCTCCCGGCGGTCCCGGAGCCTGGTGGGGAGCACTCCGCAGTCGGCCCGGTTGCCTCAGCGTCCGAGCACCTGGATCGCGCAGAACCCCGCATTGTTGGCTTCGTCGCTCTCCGCGACCTTGTTTCCGGCGTCGATCACCGCGCCGATGAAATACCTTCCGGTGGGTGTGTCGACCGGTATCTGGTTCGTCCCGTTGAGCGCGACGCCCAGCGGTCCGGGCCCCGGGAAGTCGACGTGCTCGCGCCCGCCCTTCAGCAGAACACCGTCGCGGTAGCCCGCGGAGTACGCAGCATAGGGTGCCGGTGCGGCATAGGTCGGCGCGGCGGTCAGCACCAGATCCAGGGCCACCGCGCTCAGGGGGCCGGGGAAGGTGCTGCGGGCCTGGACCTTGATCCGTGAGTCGAGGTCCGCCCCCGCCCTCGCCCTGGGCGGGCAGGCGAAGACGCGCACGGTCAGATCACCGCGCTTCTGACCCTGGCAGGTCAGCCGCTCCGACCGGCGGTTGTTCCTCTCGTCGGCCTCCCGTACGTCGTTCCACTGGTCGACCTCGGCAACGACGGTCGCGGCACCCTCGACGCGCAGCGTGCTCACGTAGGTGGCCTTGCCGCCCCGCGGCTGGAGGCCGCGGGCCGGGTCCAGCTTCCAGATAGTGGCGCCGCCCCAGCTTGCCCCATCGCGCGTGAGGTGGATGCCCGCGCTCTTGGGGTGATGGTGGGTCCAGACGGCGTCGGGGAGCGCACCCGGCCCGTCGTTGCGGATCTGCACCACCACCCGGCACTGCCCGTCCAGGCGGATGTCGTCGACCACGAGGTCGGGCAGCGCGGCGGCCAAGGGCCTTACCGGCCGCTGGAGAAGCTGCTGCGCCCCGGCGGGAGCCGGCGCGCCGAGGATCAGGAGTGAAGCCAGGAGCCCCGCGAGAAAGTCTTTGTCCATCTTGGGCCTCGCTCTGTGGTGGCCGCCCTTGCGGCCGGTTACCGAGGCGCGGCCGAAGCCCGCCTTCTCACTTCAAGTCTAGCGCGGCCGGCCGCGGCACGGGGCGCCGTCGTCCTTCCGTCCGGGCGCGCGCAGCGGCCGCAGCGCGTTCAATCCACCACGGCGGGTGGGGGGACGGGCCGGGCCGCTTGGGGTACATTTGAATCCGTGCGCGACCGCTCCGGGAGCGGAGAGACCAGAGTGAGAAGGGTGAGGCGATGATCAGGGGTGAGTCCGAGACCTTCGTCCGGCGGCCGGTGGAGCTGGTGTTCGACTTCGTGGCGAGCCGGTTCTTCGACAACTATCCGCGCTGGTCGCCGGAGGTGGTGGAGCTGACTCAGACTTCCCCCGGCCCCGTCCGCGTCGGGACGACGGGGCGTCAGGCCCGGATCGACAAGGGCGTGCGCACCGAGTCCCATTTCCGGGTGGCCGAGCTCGTGCCGCCTGCGCGGCTCGTCTTCCAGGGCCTGAGCGACCCGTACCGGGTGCTGTATGCATTCGAGCCGGTCGACGGCGCGACGCGCCTGCACTTCCGCTTCGAGCTGATCCGGATTCCCCTGGTCGCCCGGCCGTTCGAGAGGGTGGTGCGCTCGGCGGTGCAGGACAAGGCGCGGGAAGTGGTGATCGGCATACGGGAACTGGTGGAAACCGAGGTCCCGCTGGCGGCCGGGTGAGGCTGTCCGGACCGCAACGAGCTGCCGGTCCCGCTGCGGAGATTGGTCCGGTTTCAGAGAGGGCGCGCCGGGTCGCCATTTCCTCAGGCGCCCTGAAGATCCATCAGCTGCCGTAGCAGCGCCTTTCCCTCCTCGGAGATGTCGATGATACGCATGCCGACCCAGTAACTGTGGTGGCCCGGTCCCGGGTGCGTCCAGAGGGTCTCGACGCCGAGGGAGAATCGGGGCAGGGCCGCCGACGGTTTACGGCCCTGGATGTACACCTGGTAGACGGCGTCGGTTGGCAGCGGCTGATCGGTAATCACCATTAACCCCCCGCGGGAGATATTGGCCAGCTGACCCAGGGGGCTGTCCTCGATCTCGTTCCAGACGTAGATCCCGGACTGGATGTCCACGCGCTTCTCGCGGCGGCGGTTTCTGATCATGTGCGTGAGTCTGTTCGTGAGGAAGGGAAAGCGCTCAGGGAGCGTTCCACCGTCTTGCGGATGGCATCCAGCGCGCGCTCCATGAAGGGGACCTTGGGCAGGGAGACGATGCGCGCCTGGCCGGCGATCAGTTCGCGGCTGAGGTCTTCCATGTCCCTCACCGCGGCGGTGACGCCGTCCTGGTCGACGAACATGCAACGCCCGGTGCTCGGGTTGTACCAGGAGAGCTTGACCCGCAGGCGCGGGCTCTCCTTATCGGGCTTCAGCTCGAACAGCGTACCAAATTTGATCGAGCGCAAGCGCGACATCATCGCCGCCTGCTCGGGCGGGATGGGCCGCTCCCGCCCCTTCGACGCCTCGGGGGCCGGAGCGGAGACCCGCGCTCCGCGCTCGAGCGCCTCCGGCGTGGCGCCGTCCCGGACGTCTTCGAGCCATTTCAGGAGCAGTTGGACCTGCCGGCTGTAGTAAGAGCCGAAAATGGCCGGCTCCGCGCGGATGGTCTTCTGTATGCCCGCGATCAGACTCCGGTTCGCCTGCCAGTTCTCCAGGCCCCTCCGGGAAGCGATCTGCACGATCGAGGCCCCGAGAGCCCGGGTGCGTGACCATTCCTTGCTCTCGCGGATCTTCGCTCCGCGCAGCAGGATGAGCGTCAGGCGCTCGGTGAGGAACCCGTTCAAGAATTCGATCACCACGGATGGCAGGGCCTGCCCGGCGATTAGGCGCTGAACTTCGGCGGTGGCTTCGCTCTGGGCGAGCTTGAACTTCTCTCGGCCCTGCTCGGCCTGGCGCGCCCGCCGCTCCAGCGCTGCGGCCTTGCTCTTCTGTTCTTCCACCGCGCGGTGCAGGGAGGTCAGCAGCTCTTCAAACACGGCGACATCGTCCTGGAACTCGGCCATCACGGAATTGACCGTGTCCCGCAGCTGAGGATAGATGCCCCGGCGCAGGTCATGCTCCACCACCATGGTCGAGCCGGCCTCGATCATCAGGTCGAGCAGCTGCCGGGCGGGGTGGTCGGGCTTCTCGAGGAACTCGGTGTCGAGGATCGCCAGCTTGAGGAAGGGCGTATGCAGATGAGAGAGCAGCGCTTTGACCACGTTGGGCAGCTCGTCGACGCTCAGCATGTACTCGAACAGCATGCCGACCAGGTCGATCGTGTCCGAATCGATGGCGCGAAGCCTGTCCGGTCCGGCCAGGGCGGATATCCGTTCGCGCTCGCGCGACAGCACCTCGCCGATCTGGAGCACGATCTCCGGGCCGATCTCCGCACTGACTGTCCCGCGATCCCGCAGCTGCGCCACCGGCTCGGGAACCCCAGGGCTGTCACCCACGCGCGAGATGGTGTCGGCCAGCTCGGCCTGCGGGATGGGTGGCCCCCCTCCCGGTGTCAGGTACTGGCTGTTGTCCCCCGAAGGGCGCTGACCCGCGAGCTCCTGCCGTCGGCCGAGCAGATCAATCACGTCGCGAAGCACCAGATCGCTGACTGAAGCGTTCGCGCTGCGCCAGGCCTCGGCCTGCTCGCGCGCGCTCCCTTTCCCGCGGGCTCCGGCCGTCCCGGCCGGAGGGGCAGCTGCTTGCCCACCCGCCCGCGGGACCGTACTCGAGGCCGGACTGCGTGAGTCGGAGGCACGCTGCTCGGGATTCTTCTCGACCTCGGGCTTCATGTAGGGGAGCACACCCGCCTCCACGAGTCGCGCGTTGAAGGCAGCGTACAGGTCGACGAGGTCTTTCATCACGTGCTTGTAGAACATCGTGTAGAGAAGCAGCTTAACCCGCCGCTGGAGGGGCAGCTCGCTTATGCTCTCGGCGAACGCCTGGGCGAGCGGCAGAGGTCCGGCGGGCACCTCCTCGTAGCCGATCTTTACGCCCTTGCGGAGCACGGAGAGACGCTGCTTGAGGGGGTACAGCTCGCGATGGCAGCGCTTGATTGCTCGATCGGCGATCGCCCTCAAAGCCAGCTCGTTCTCGAACGCATCCCTGTCCACGAGCTCGAGCTCCTGGCGGGCACCGGAGGCGTCAGCGCGCCGGGACTGGTCACGAAAGGCTTCGAAGCTCCGAATCACGCCCTCTGAGAAGTCCCGCTCGATGCGGCTGCGCGCTTCGGCGATTTGCCAGATGGCCTCGGTGAACCCCTCGCGACCCTGCTCGCCCTCGGCCTTCGCGCCAAAGTCGGTCAGGGCCTCGTCGACGCTGTCGAGCAGGCCGCTGAGCCCCAACCCCGTCCGCTCCAGGGCGAGGTCGGTGAATTCTCTGATGATCGCATCGAACCGAGGCCTCATGACGTCTTGACCTTCTTTCTGTTCTTGTCAACGACTACGAGCAAATGTACACCAAACGAGCTCGTTCTGGTCGCCATCCATTGGCGGTCGGTCTCCAGTCGGCTGTTGAATGCTGTGACTGGACCGGGGCGCCGCTCGCTCCCCTGGGCGCTGGGTGTTGATCGGCGCCAACCCCTGCAGCGGATTGCCGGCCGGTTGTACACCGCGGGGCGCGGGCGGATTAGCCGGAACAAGCTGCCGGGCAGGGCGGCGGCATGCACCGGATCGGTCAGGTCCGCCTCGACGATCGTTTCCTCTGGGGCGTCCATCTCGGGCGGGTCTTGCAGCCATCAGCAGGGAAT
>JASFUT010000195.1:0-6451 GCA_050050175.1 Chromatiales bacterium | reverse complement strand
GTTGAGCACGGCCTGGGTGCCCACGATCTGGGAGGTCGGCGTGACCAGGGGCGGATACCCCAGGTCCTTGCGCACCCGCGGGATCTCCTCCAGGACTTCGTTCATTCGGTCGAGCGCGTTCTGCTCCTTGAGCTGGTGGGCAAGGTTCGAGATCATGCCGCCGGGCACCTGGTTGACCTGGACCCGGGTGTCCACCCCCGTGTAGCTGCTCTCGAACTGGTGGTACTTCTGGCGCACCTGCAGGAAGTACATGCCGATATCCTGGATGGCCTCCAGGTCCAGGCCCGTGTCATGGTCGGTCCCGCGCAGGGCCGCCACCAGGCTCTCCGTGGGCGGATGGCTGGTGCCACCGGCGAACGACGAGACGGCGGTGTCCACGTGATCGCAGCCGTTCTCGATGGCCTTGAGATGGCACATCGCGGCCAGCCCGGAGGTGGCGTGGGAGTGCAGGTTCATGGGGATGTCGACCCTGTCCTTGATCGCCTTGACCAGGTCCGCGGTGGCGTAGGGGGTGAGCAGGCCCGCCATGTCCTTGATCGCCACCGAGTCGCACCCCATGCGCTCGAGCTCCTTTGCCTGCTCCGCGAATCCGCGGATGTCGTGGACCGGGCTCACCGTATAGCAGATGGTCCCCTGGGCGTGCTTGCCGGCGGCCTTGGTCGATTCCACGGCCGTGCGCAGGTTGCGCAGGTCGTTCAGCGCGTCGAATATCCGGAACACGTCCATCCCGTTGTCCGCGGCCCGCTGCACGAAGGCACGCACCACGTCGTCGGAGTAGTGGCGGTAGCCCAGCAGGTTCTGACCGCGCAGCAGCATCTGCAGCCGGGTCTTGGGGAGGGCCTCGCGCAGCTTGCACAGCCGCTCCCAGGGGTCCTCCTTCAGGAAGCGCACGCAGGCGTCGAAGGTGGCCCCGCCCCAGCACTCCAGCGACCAGTACCCGATGGCATCGAGCTTGTCGCAGACCGGCAGCATGTCCTCGGTGCGCATGCGCGTGGCGATAAGCGACTGGTGGGCGTCGCGCAGGATGACTTCAGTGACTCTGACCTTGGACATGCGTCTGACCTGATTGCTAGGGTTGGGTTCCAGCGGCAGCAGGATGGGGGTGGCCGGGGGCCGGATGCGGACAGTGGCGGGGGCCGTCCCGATTCGGGCGGGGCGATCGGGTGCGCCCGGCCCGCTCCCGGGCTTCCGGAAGGCTCGCCCCGTTGACGCGCAGCAGGCATCCGTCGCTGCGCCCCCGGGTCTTCACGGCTTGCCTCTCGTCCATGACCTCAGAGCCCCGCATGCACGGCGACGGCAACCGCGAGCGCCGCGGCCACGTCCTCGCGGCGGCGCGTGCAGCAGTAATCGATCAGCTGGGGGTGTGCTTCGATGAATCCGGTGTCGAAGCGCCCTTCGCGGAACTCGGGCGAGCGCAGTATCTCGCGGTAGAAGGGGATGGTGGAGCGGATCCCGTAGAGGCCCATGTCGCGCAGGGCCCGCTCACCCCGCTGTACCGCGTCCTCCCAGCTCAGCGCCCAGACGATCACCTTGGCGATCATTGAATCGTAATAGGGCGGGATGGTGTAGCCCGTGTAGATGGCGGTGTCCGTACGCACGCCGGGGCCTCCCGGGGCGTAATAGCGCGAGATCTTGCCGAAGCTCGGCAGGAAGTTGTTCTGCGGGTCCTCGGCGTTGATCCGGAACTGGATTGCATAGCCTCGCCGGGCGATCTCGTCCTGGCTGTAGCGCAGCGGCAGGCCGGCGGCGATGCGGATCTGCTCCTCCACGATGTCCACGCCGGTAATGGTCTCGCTGACCGTGTGCTCCACCTGAACCCGCGTGTTCATCTCCATGAAGTAGAACCGGCCATCGGCATCCATCAGGAACTCCACCGTGCCGGCGTTGGTGTAGCCCACCGCCTCGGCCGCCCTGACCCCCTGCTCGCACAGGCGGGCACGCTGATCCGCGTCCAGCTGAGGGGAGGGCGCGATCTCTATCAGCTTCTGGTTGCGCCGCTGGATGGAGCAGTCCCGCTCGTAGAGGTGGACCACGTTGCCCGCGTTGTCGCCGAGGATCTGCACCTCCAGGTGGCGCGGGTTGACGATGCACTTCTCCATGAAGACGTCGGCGCGCCCGAACGCCTTGGTGGCCTCCGAGATCACCCGCTCGTAGTTGCGGCGGAGCTCGGCGGGGCTGTCGCAGCGACGGATGCCCCGGCCGCCTCCGCCCGAGGTCGCCTTGAGCATCACCGGGTAGCCCAGCGCCTCGGCCGACGCCAGAGCGGCCTCCTCGCTCTCCAGGTTACCGTCGGTTCCCGGCGTCACGGGGACCCCCGCGCGCTGCATGGCGAAGCGCGCCTCGGTCTTGTCGCCCATGCGCCGGATCACTTCCGCCGAGGGACCGATGAACGCGATGCCACGGCGCTGGCAGGCCTCGGCCAGGGCGGGGTTCTCGGAGAGGAACCCGTAGCCCGGGTGGACGGCGTCGCAGCCCGTTGCCATCGCCAGGTTGGCGATGCGGTACACGTTCAGGTATCCGGCCAGGGGATCGCTGCCCACGCTGTAGGCCTCGTCGGCCTTCTTCACGTGCAGCGAGAACCGGTCGGCGTCGGAGTATATCGCCGCCGAGCGGATGCCCATCTCGGCGCAGGCGCGGATGATGCGCACCGCGATCTCACCGCGGTTGGCGATCAGGATCTTGCGGAACAAGGCAGTTCTCTCGGATCGGAAGGTCTGGCTGTGCCGATACTATGCGCCAGACCGCTCCCCGGGTCTATTTCCCGAGCGTCTTCGTCGGTCACAGCGGCCGGCCGGCGAGCCCGGTCGCAACCGGCGGTCCGCGCTCACGCAGGCCCACAACCAGCCCGCTGATCGCCCCCAGCGCTCTTCCAGCTCGAGGGCACCGCCCAGCGCGGCGCGCCGGGCGCCACCCGCCTCGAGGCGCCTCACGCCCGTGTGCGCGTCGGTGACCACCCGGGATCCCGGCTTGCGCTGCACCGGCAGGGGATCGAACCCACACGCCTGAAGCAGGCTCGGATTGCGCGCCAGCTCCCGCAACAGCGACTCGATGCCCGCGTGCTGAAAGACCACCCCCGCCAAAAGCAGGTTCCACATCGCCCGCACCGGAAAGTCATCGCGTCCGTTGCCGCGCATCACCTCCAGGTATTGCACGATGCGCTCATCGGGCAGGTGATCACGGACCAGCTCGAACCGATCGAGGTCGCTACGCGCCTCCACGGCATCCCACGAGAACAGACTCGATTGCGCAATGACCGCCACGGGGTCCTCCTGCAAGGGATCGTCTCGACAACGATATGATCCCGTGGTGGCCGCCCTTTTTCACCCCCGCCCACGCCCTTGGGGTGAATCGCCCGAGCGCCGCGCAAACCGCGCTCGCAAGTCCTTGATCCACCGTCTTGCCCTGGGGTAAACGAACACCTGCCCGGCCCGCAGACTGCGGACATTCAGGTGCTTAGCTACAGCGCAGGAGGCTCTGATCTGGATCAATCCAGTGGCGTTCTTCTGAGGCGGCCCTGCCCGCCGGGACAGCACGGGCGCGGTCGGCTAATATGCTTAATTGAAAGTAGGGCCAAGCGTCGGCGCTCCGCAGGCCTGCCACCGGATGGACCCGCAGGGTAGGACCCCGGTCACCGCACTCCCCCGGCCCTTCAGCCCGAGCGCCATGATCCGCGCCAACATCATCATCGCCACCGCCATCGCCGCTGCCACCGTGGCGCTGCTCGCTCTGCTCAACCAGCCGGAGATCGAGCCCCGCTGGCCCGACCGCATCCAGGGCTTCTGCTTCTCGCCGTTGCGGGCCGGAGAAGACGCCGCCGAGCGCATCTATCCATCGGTTGAGGAGATCAAGGCCGATCTGGCGCTGCTGCGGGGCAAGGCCCATGCGCTGCGCACCTACACCATGGACGGTACGCTGGCGGAGGTCGCGCCCCTGGCACGAAACTATGGTCTGAACCTGGCCCTGGGGGCGTGGATCAGCCAGGATCGTGAGCGCAACGAAGAAGAGATCAGGCGGCTGGTGGACGTCGCCGAGGCGAACCGCAACGTGGTGCGGCTGCTCGTCGGCAACGAGGTGCTCTACCGGCGGGAGCTGTCCAAGGAGGAACTGATCGACTACCTGGACAGCGTCCAGAGGCAGACCCGGCGCCCGGTGAGCACGGCCGATACCTGGGATACCTGGCTGCGAAATCCGGACCTGGCTGACCACGTCGACTACATCGCCGCCCACATCCTCCCCTACTGGGAGGGCATAGAGATCGACCGGGCGGTGGATTTCGCGGTCAACGCCGTGAACGCGCTTAAGCTGGCGTTTCCCGAAAAGCCGATCGTGATCGCCGAGGTGGGATGGCCCAGCAAGGGCCGCACGCGCCGCGCCGCCGAGGCCTCGCTGGCAAATCAGGCGACCTTCCTGCGGCGCTTCCTCGACCGGGCGGAAAAGGAGGGCTACGTCTACTACGTGATGGAGGCCTTCGACCAGCCCTGGAAGCGGGTGTCGGAGGGCGCGGTGGGCGCGTACTGGGGCGTGTGGGACCTCGAGCGGGAGCCCAAGTTCGCCTTCGAGGAGCCCATCGTCCCCGAGCCGCACTGGAAGGCCCTGGGGACGGTGTCGGTGCTCATCGCGGCAATCACCTTCACCCTCATGGCTGTGCCCAGCCGCACGCTGAGGCGGCGGGGCCGCAGCTTTCTGGCGGTGATCGCCTACGCGGCGGCGACCGCGGTGGTCTGGATTGCCTACGACTACATGAGCAGTTACCTGACCATCAGCGGGATCGTCATCGGCGTGCTGCTGCTGGTGGGGATGGTCGGTGTGATCATGGTGGTGCTGGCCGAGGCCCACGAGTGGGCGGAGGCGCTGTGGGTGACCGAGCGGCGGCGCGAGGTCAGGCCCCGGCGGCTCCCCGACGACCAGTTGCCGATGGTGTCGGTCCATGTGCCCGCCTACGACGAGCCGCCGGCCATGCTGATCCGGACCCTCGACGCGCTGGCCAGGCTCGACTATCCGCGCTTCGAGGTCCTGGTGATCGACAACAACACCAGGGACCCTGAGGTCTGGCGGCCGGTGGAGGCACACTGCGAAGAGCTCGGGCCGCGCTTCCGGTTCTTCCACGTCGATCCGCTGGCGGGCTTCAAGGCCGGGGCCCTGAACTTCGCCCTGCGCCACAGCTCCCCCGAGGCGGCGATCGTCGGGGTGATCGACAGCGACTATATCGTCGACCGACGTTGGCTGCGCCACCTCGCACCCGAGTTCTCGAAAGAGAAAGTCGCCATCGTCCAGGCGCCCCAGGACTACCGGGACGGCACCGAGAGCGCGTTCAAGGCGATGTGCTACAGCGAGTATGCCGGCTTCTTCTACATCGGGATGATCACCCGCAACGAGCGCAACGCCATCATCCAGCACGGCACCATGACCCTGGTGCGGCGCGCGGTCCTGGAGTCGGCGGGGGGGTGGGCGGAGTGGTGCATCACCGAGGACGCGGAGCTGGGGCTTCGGGTGTTTGAGCTGGGCCACGAGGCGCTCTACGTCCCCCGCAGCTATGGCAAGGGCGTCATGCCGGACACCTTCCTGGATTTCAAGAAGCAGCGTTTTCGCTGGGCCTATGGCTCGGTGCAGATACTGCGCCACCACCTGGGGGGGCTGATCGGCTGGAAGGGCGGGTTGACGCCTGGACAACGCTACCACTTCCTCGCGGGCTGGCTCCCCTGGTTTGCCGATGCCTTCAGCCTGGTCTTCAATCTGGCCGCGCTGGCCTGGTCGGCAGCGATGATCTGGGATCCCACCCACTTCGACCCGCCCATGGTCGCCTTCTCCGCGCTGCCGCTCGCGCTCTTCGCCTTCAAGGCCGCCAAGCTCTTCTATATCTACCGGACGCGGATCGGTGCCTCCACCGCCCAGACCCTGGCCGGCGCCCTGGCCGGCCTGGCCCTCGCCCACACGGTCGCGCGCGCGATTGTCAAAGGCCTGGTCACCAGGAAGCTGCCTTTCCTGCGCACGCCCAAGCTCGCGGGCCGTCAGGCCTGGCGCCGCGCCCTCGCCGCCGTGCGCGAGGAGCTCGGTATGCTGATTGCCCTGTCGGTGGCGGCCTGGGGGGTGGCGAAGACCCAGGGAACCGACACGCCTGACCTGTTGCTGTGGGTGATCGTATTGCTGCTCCAGGCCGTTCCCTACCTGGCCGCGGTCATCGTCTCGTTCGTCAGCAGCTTCCCGCACCTTTCGGCCCACCGCATCGGCGTGCGGGAGATGGCGGGGCCCGTAGACTCGGCAGCGTCACACCCGCCGCACTCCAGCCGCTGAGCGTGGGCGCGGCAGCGCAGAAGACGGCCCGCCCCCCTTGCGAGGGCGGGCCAATCCCTGGGTGTGGCTAGTGCTCGGTCCCATACAAATCGTTCGTTTCAGCGTGCCTGGGCGGGTCTGCACCTAGGCGCACGAGTGAAGCACTAGCCATCGCTAATGC
>JASFUT010000194.1:0-6452 GCA_050050175.1 Chromatiales bacterium | reverse complement strand
TACGTGGCTTCTCACCCACCCTCTCAAACCAGAAACGGGCCCGCGTTGGGGCCCGTTTCTGTTTGTGGCGGAGAGGGTGGGATTCGAACCCACGTGGGGCTTGCGCCCCCAACGGATTTCGAGTCCGCGCCGTTATGACCGCTTCGGTACCTCTCCAGAACTCATCGTCTTCACTCTAAAGGCCCTGGCGGGCCTGCCCCCAACGGATTTCACTCGGACCCTCCCGGTCCTCGCCCTGCGGGCGCCGCGGCGTGCGCTCCGGCCTCCCGCCTCCGCGGGGACCCCTCGCCCGAGGGAACCCGGACCGGTCTTGAGGGCTCCAATCACCCGGAACCGGAGCGGCAATCTTACATCAATCGGCGCCCCGGGCTAAGCCCCTGGCTGTCCCGACCGCGGGTTACAATCTGCCCTCATATGGCCCCTCGCCTTCTCGCTGCCCTGCTCGCCGCCCTGCTCCTGCTCGGATGCAGCGACGAGCGCTCGGCCTTGCAGCGGGTCCAGGAGGACGGCGTGCTGGTGGTGGCCACACGCAACAGCGCCACCACCTATTACGAGGGGCCCTCGGGGTACAAGGGACTGGAGCACGATCTGGTCCAGCTCTTCGCCGACGAGCTCGGCGTGGAGCCCCGGTTCGTCGTGCCGGGCAGCCTGTCGGAGATCCTCGCCCTGACCGCCAAGGGCGAGGTGGACCTGGCCGCCGCGGGACTGACCGTCACCCCGGCCCGGGCCCGTCGGGTGCGCTTCGGTCCCGCCTATCACGAGATCACCCAGCAGGTCATCTACCGCCTGGGGAGCACCCGCCCTCGGGACATGAAGGACACGCTCGACGGCACGCTGGAGGTGGTCGCCGGCTCCAGCCACGAGGAGGAGCTGGAGCGCCTGAAGAAGGACCTGCCGGAGCTGAAGTGGCAGGCCCACGACGATCTCGGCAGCGAGGATCTGCTGTACCTGGTGCGCGAGGGCGTCGTCGACTACACGATCGCCGACTCCCACGAGGCGGCCCTCAACCGCCGCTACTACCCGAAGCTCGGCGTGGCCTTCGACCTCACCGACCCCCAGCCGCTGGCCTGGGCCTTTCCGCACTCCGAGGACTCGAGTCTCTACGACGCCGCCGTCGAGTTCTTCGAGGAGATCCGCTCCGACGGTACCCTGGGCCGTCTGATCGAGCGCTACTTCGGCCACGTCGGGCGGATGAACTTCGTCGACTTCCGGACCTTCAGGCGCCACGTCCTCGAGCGCCTGCCCCGGCTGCGCCCGCATTTCGAGAAGGCCGCCGCGGAGACGGGAATCGACTGGCGGCTGCTTGCCGCCATCGGCTACCAGGAGTCCCACTGGGACAACGAGGCGGTCTCGCCCACCGGGGTGCGGGGCATCATGATGCTGACCAGTGCGACCGCAGGACAGCTGGGGGTCGAGGACCGCACCGACCCCGAGCAGAGCATCATGGGCGGCGCGCGCTACGTGAAGGTGGTGCGCAGGAAGATCCCCAAGCGCATCGCGGACCCGGACCGCATGTGGCTGGCCCTGGCCGCGTACAACATCGGCTTCGGACACCTGGAGGATGCCCGCATCCTGACCCAGCGCCAGGGGGCAAACCCGGACAAGTGGGCGGACGTCAAGCACCGGCTTCCGCTGCTGATGAAGAAGAAATGGCACTCGACGGTCAAGCACGGCTACGCCCGCGGCCGCGAGGCGGTGACCTACGTGGACAACGTCCGCAACTACTACGACATGCTGCGCGGGGTCATCGAGCGCGAGGGCTCGCGGCAGGCCCGGGGCAAGAGGAGGCGAACGCCGGTGGTCATCTCGGGCAATGCCCTGTGATCAGTCCCGCCGACCGTCCGTAGGCCGCCAATGACGGACCACGTCGGGGCGGACGGAGCGGATCCCCGCCCCACCGAAGGTCAAGCCCTGCTCGGGGCGCTCGATCTCGAACACCTTGTCGCCGTTGATCATGGCCGACACCTCCCAGCGCCCTGCCCGCCAGTCGTGCAGCACCACTGCCAGGAGATGGGCGAGCGAGATCCACAGGACCCCCTGGGCCAGCGACCGGTGCCAGTCGAGCGCCCCGCTGTAATCCAGATCCACCAGTCCGCGCAGGCCCGGCTGCTCCAGCCAGAGACCCAGACCGATCTCAGCGGCCAGCAGGCCGAACAGAACGAGATAGACGGGTCCCCACAGGGGGTTGTGGGCGTAGCACGGCGGCAGCCGCGAGCGGGTGCCGGACAGATAGAATCTCATCGTCGCCCAGGCCGCCACCCACTGACCGCTCCGGGGCAGGAGGTCGCGCCAGCCCGCGCTCCCGCTGCCGGCGACCAGGAGCACGAGACGCAGCGCCAGGGCCGCCAGCAGGACCTGCCCGGCCGGCACGTGCACCTCGCGGGCGGCGATCCACAGGGGCGGGGCCGTATCGCGGCCCCAGGCCATGAGGGCGCCCGTCGCCAGGGCCGTGAGGGTCGCTCCCGCCATCGCCCAGTGGGCGGCCCTTACGGGACCGCTCCAGATTCGCACCCGCTTGAGCTCCGCCAAGAATCACCTCCCGTTCCGCCGACCGGTCTCTACGAGGCCTGTCCGCCTCCACGGCGGTCCCGAAAGAATCCGCGCAGCAGCGCACTGGACTCGGCCTCCATCAAACCGCCCTCACATGCCACCCGGTGGTTGAACCGTCCGTCAGAGGGCAGCAGATCGAAGACGCTCCCGGCCGCCCCGCCCTTTGGGTCCGCCGCCCCGTAGACGACGCGGGCCACCCGCGCGTGCACCAGGGCGCCCGCGCACATCACGCAGGGCTCGAGCGTCACGTACAGGGTGGTGCCCACCAGGCGATAGTTGCCGACGCGCCGCCCCGCATCGCGCAGGGCCTCGACCTCCGCGTGCGCTGTGGGATCGTCCGTGCCTATGGGCCGGTTCCAGCCCTCGCCGACGATCCGGTCGCCGAGGGCGAGCACGGCGCCCACGGGCACCTCCCCCCGGGCGCCGGCCTGGCGCGCGAGCTCCAGCGCCCTTGCCATGAGCACGGCGTCCGCCGACGCGGGCCCGGAGATACCGTCGCTCATCGGCGGCCAGATCCCGGGCAGCCGGGGCTCACTCCCACTCGATGGTCCCGGGCGGCTTGCCGGTGACGTCGTACACCACCCGCGAGACCCCTCGCACCTCGTTGGCGATGCGCCGCGAGACATGATCGAGGAGCTCGTAGGGCAGGCTGGCCCATCGCGCGGTCATGAAATCCACCGTCTCCACCGCCCGCAACGCCACCACGTGCTCGTACTGTCGGTTGTCCCCGACCACCCCCACCGACCGGACGGGCAGGAAGACCGCGAAGGCCTGGGAGACCCGGTCGTAGAGCCCGGCGCGCCTCAGCTCCTCGATGAAGATGTTATCGGCCTGGCGCAGGGTATCGGCGTACCCCTTGTTGACCTCGCCGAGAATCCGCACCCCGAGGCCGGGGCCCGGGAAGGGGTGGCGGTAGATCATGTCCGCGGGCAGGCCGAGCTCGACGCCGATCCTGCGCACCTCGTCCTTGAACAGCTCCCGCAGGGGCTCGACCAGTCCGAGCTTCATCACCTCGGGGAGGCCGCCCACGTTGTGATGGGACTTGATCACCCTGGCCTTGCCCGTCTTCGCCCCGGCCGACTCGATGACGTCCGGGTAGATCGTGCCCTGGGCCAGCCAGCGCACGTTGGCGAGCTTCTCCGCCTCCTCCTCGAACACGTCGATGAAGGTGTTGCCGATGATCTTGCGCTTCTGCTCGGGGTCCTGGATTCCCTGAAGCTTGTCGAGGAACCGCTGCTCCGCGTCCACCCGCAGCACCCGCACGCCCATGTGGCGGGCGAAGGTGGCCATCACCTGCTCGCCCTCGCCCAGGCGCAGCAGGCCGTTGTCCACGAACACGCAGGTGAGCTGGTCCCCGATCGCCTGGTGCAGCAGGGCGCCCACCACGGAGGAGTCCACCCCCCCCGAGAGCCCGAGCACGACGTCGTCGTCGCCCACCTGCTCGCGAACCCGCGCGATCATGTCGTCGATGATGTTCCCCGGGGTCCAGAGTCGGCCGCACCCGCAGATCTCGTGCACGAAGCGCTCGATGATGCGCTGGCCCTGGGGGGTATGGGTGACCTCGGGGTGGAACTGCAAGCCGTAGAACCCGCGCGTCTCGTCGGCCATCCCGGCCAGGGGCGCGTTGTCGGTCTCGCAGATCACCTGGAAGCCCGGCGGGAGGCCGTCCACCCGGTCGCCGTGGCTCATCCACACGTCCAGGAGCCCGTAGCCCTCGGGGCTCGCGTGGTCCTCTATGTTGGTGAGCAGGCGGGAGTGGCCCCGGGCGCGCACCTGGGCGTAGCCGTACTCCCGGTGGGCGGCCGGCTCCACCACGCCCCCCAGCTGGGCCGCCATGGTCTGCATGCCGTAGCAGATGCCGAGCACGGGCACGCCGAGCGAGAAGACGAGATCGGCGGCGCGCGGAGTCTCCTGCTCGTGCACGGATTGAGGACCGCCCGAGAGGACGATGCCCCGGGGGGCGAAGTCGCGAATCTCCTCCGGGGTCATGTCCCAGGGGTGGAGCTCGCAGTAAACGCCCGCCTCTCGAACGCGGCGGGCGATCAGCTGGGAGTACTGGGAGCCGAAGTCCAGGATGAGTAAGCGGTCGGCGTGAATGTCGGTCGATGTCATTTTCCCCGGCTCCAAACGTCGCTCACCCGGACGAGCCGGGTGAGCTGGGAAGGCGAGTACAGACCTGCGCGGGCGGTCAGTCCAGGCGGTAGTTGGGCGATTCCTTGGTGATGGTCACGTCGTGGACGTGCGACTCCCGCATCCCGGCGTTGGTGACGCGGACGAAGTGGGGCTTGGTCCGCATCTCCTGAATACTTGCGCAGCCCGTGTAGCCCATGCCTGAGCGCAGGCCCCCGACCAGCTGATGAACGATGTTCAGCAGGCTGCCCTTGTAGGGCACCCGTCCCTCGATGCCTTCCGGGACCAGCTTGTCGACCTGCTTGGTCTCTTCCTGGAAGTAACGGTCGCTGGAGCCCTGCTGACCCGACATGGCGCCGAGAGACCCCATGCCGCGATAGGACTTGTACGAGCGTCCCTGATAGATCTCCACCTCACCCGGCGCCTCGTCGGTGCCCGCGAACATGCCGCCCATCATCACCGAGTAGGCCCCGGCGGCGATCACCTTGGCCGCATCGCCGGAGAAGCGAACGCCGCCGTCGGCGATCAGCGGCACGTCCGTGCCCTCGAGCGCCCTGGCCACGTTGCCGACGGCCGTGATCTGGGGCACGCCGACCCCGGCCACGATCCGCGTGGTGCAGATCGAGCCCGGACCTATGCCCACCTTCACCCCGTCGGCACCGGCCTCGACCAGCGCCCTGGCGCCTTCGCCCGTGGCGATGTTGCCACCCACCACCTGCACGTCCGGAAAGTGGTGCTTGATCCAGCTGACGCGGTCCAGGACGCCCTGAGAGAATCCGTGGGCGGTATCGACGACGATCACGTCCACCCCGGCGGCCACCAGGGCCTGCACGCGCTCGTCGGTACCACCGCCCACACCCACGGCGGCCCCGACCCGGAGGCGCTCGTCGCCGTCGCGGCAGGCGTAAGGGTAGTCCTGGGCCTTCTGGATGTCCTTGACCGTGATCAGGCCGGTCAGCTCGAAGTCGTCGTTGACCACCAGCACCTTCTCGATGCGATGCTTGTGAAGCAGACCGACTACCTCGTCACGCCCGGCGCCCTCATGGACGGTCACCAGGCGCTCTTTGGGGGTCATGATGGAGGAGACCGGATCGCTCATCCGGGTCTCGAAGCGCAGATCCCGCCCCGTCACTATGCCCACCAGCTCCTTTCCGGCAGTGACCGGGACCCCGGAGATGTTGTGGGCGCGGGTGAGCTCCATGACCTCGTGGATGCTGGTGTCCGGCGCCACCGAGATGGGCTCGCGGATGACGCCGCTCTCGTACTTCTTGACCTGCCGCACCTCTCGCGCCTGCCGCTCCGCGGTCATGTTCTTGTGGACGATCCCGATACCGCCCTGCAACGCCATGGCGATGGCCATCGGACCCTCGGTCACCGTGTCCATGGCCGCGGAGAGAAAGGGGATGTTCAGGGCGATCGAGCGGGTCAGCCGGGTGGACAGGTCCACGTCCTTGGGCAGCACGCTGGAGTAGCCTGGCAACAAGAGGACGTCGTCGAACGTCAAGGCTTCCTCGAGTACGCGCATGGTGTCCGGTCCCGGTCTGGCGTAAGGGGTGAGCGGCGCATTATAGAATTTGACGATACCCGGGTAAACTGGGTAGCCTTGGTTGCCCCGGGGTAGCCGCCCGCCAGCGGCGGGAGGGACGCGCGGATCGGCCCGGAGAGGTCCGGGCCCGCCGGCCAATAACAGACAAAGATCCCGCCTCGGGCAGCTGACAACCCGACTGCGAGACCCATTACGAGGAGGAGACGGAACAGATGAAGAAGACAAT
>JASFUT010000193.1:0-6532 GCA_050050175.1 Chromatiales bacterium | reverse complement strand
GCCCCCGCCGCCGAAAGATGCAGGATCTCCAGGGGCTGCTCCAGGCTCAGGCCCTCGGGGATGCGGATCAGGGCGCCGTCGTTCATTGCCGCCGTGTTGAGCGCGGCGAAGGCGTGCTCGCCCGCCCCGGTGAGGCTGCCTAGCAGCCTGACCACACCCCCGGCGTCGTCGCGCAGGGCCTCGCCCAGGCTCAGGACCTCGGCCGCGCCTGTGCCGTCCAGGCTGGACAAGGCGGGCGCAAAGCGGCCGTTGACGAACACCAGACGTCCGCCGGCGGTCTCATCGAGGAGCAGGGGCGCCAGCTCCGCCTCCGACAGCCCCGGGCCAGCGGCGGTGGCGGGAACGAACTCGTGCTGCAGCAGGGGCTCGACACTGGTGTACTTCCAGGCCTCCTGCTTGCGATGGGGCAGGCCCAGCTCACGGACCCGGTCCGCCGCCGCCCGGCGCCGGGTATCGAGCCATTCGGGACCGCCGGCGGGCTGCGCGGCGAGCTCCCGCTCTACCAGGCCCTGGTAGCGCTCGAGGGTCTGCGTCTCGACACTCATGCGGCCTCCTCCTCGAGGATCCAGCCGTAGCCGCGGGCCTCGAGCTCGTGAGCCAGGTCCTTGTCGCCGGAGCGCACGATCCGGCCGCCGGCCAGCACGTGCACCCGGTCGGGCTCGATGTACTCCAGCAGACGCTGATAGTGGGTGACGACGATCATTGCCCGCTCCGGGCCGCGCAGCGCGTTCACGCCGTCGGCGACGATCCGCAGGGCGTCGATGTCCAGGCCCGAGTCGGTCTCGTCCAGTATGGCCAGCCGAGGCTCGAGCAGTGCCATCTGCAGGATCTCGTTGCGCTTCTTCTCCCCGCCGGAGAACCCCGCATTGACAGAGCGCTTGAGCAGCTTCTCGTCGAGCTGCACCAGCCGGGCCTTCTCCCTTACCAGCTTCATGAAGCCGACCGCGTCGAGCTCGTCTTCGCCGCGGTTGCGCCGGATGGCGTTGAGGGATTCCTTGAGGAAAGTCATGTTGTTCACGCCGGGCAGCTCGACCGGATACTGCATGGCGAGAAACAGCCCGCGGTGAGCCCGTTCCTCGATCTCCAGCTCGAGCAGGTCCTGATCCTCGAAGCGCACTTCGCCCGCCGTTACGTCGTAGCCCTCGCGCCCGGCCAGGATGTGGGCCAGCGTGCTCTTGCCGGAGCCGTTGGGCCCCATGACGGCGTGCACCTCTCCCGCCTTCACTTCCAGATCGATGCCGCGAAGGATCTCCTTGCCTTCCACGGACGCCTTCAAACCCTTTATGGACAACATCTGGTCAACCTCCGATCGTGGGCCGACCGAATCGGCCGTCGAAAAATCTGTAGCCATACTCCGCGCCTTGCTGCAGCGCCGGGGCGATGAACACCTCCGTCGAGGCCCTGCCTGCCCTCCCTCGCGCCGGCCGTCCCTGGCGGCGTCCCGTCGACTCCGGATCGCCCGGCCCGGCCGTCCCTGGCCGGGCGTTCGCCGCGCTGCGTTGGTCCACTGGACCAACGGTCGCGGCTCACCCCACCGCTCCCTCGAGGCTGAGGCTCAGCAGCTTCTGCGCCTCCACGGCAAACTCCATGGGCAGCTCCTTGAAGACCTCCTTGCAGAATCCGTTGACGATCATCGAGACCGCGTCCTCCTCCGACAGGCCCCGCTGGCGGCAATAGAAGAGCTGGTCCTCGCTGACCTTGGAGGTGGTCGCCTCGTGCTCCACCTTGGCCGTGGGGTTCTTCACCTCGATGTACGGGAAGGTATGGGCCGCGCAGCGATCCCCGATCAGCAGCGAGTCGCACTGGGTGTGGTTGCGGGCGTTCTCCGCCCGCTGGGCCATGCGCACCAGCCCGCGGTAGGCGTTGTGGCCCTCGGCGGCGGATATGCCCTTGGAGACGATGGTGCTGCGGGTGTTGCGGCCGATGTGGATCATCTTGGTGCCGGTATCCGCCTGCTGCTTGCCCTTCGTGAGTGCCACCGAGTAGAACTCCCCCACGGAGTCATTGCCGCGGAGCACGCAGCTCGGATACTTCCAGGTGATCGCCGAGCCGGTCTCCACCTGCGTCCAGGAGATGTGTGAGCGGTCGCCGCGGCAGTCGCCCCGCTTGGTGACGAAGTTGTAGATGCCGCCGCGGCCCTCCTCGTCGCCCGGGTACCAGTTCTGCACCGTGGAGTACTTGATCCGGGCGTCCTCCAGGGCGACCAGCTCGACGACGGCGGCGTGCAGCTGATTCTCGTCGCGCATGGGCGCGGTGCAGCCCTCCAGGTAGCTCACGTAGCTGCCCTCCTCGGCGACGATCAGGGTGCGCTCGAACTGCCCGGTGTTGGCGGCATTGATCCGGAAGTAGGTGGAGAGCTCCATGGGGCAGCGCACGCCCTTGGGCACGAAGACAAAGGTGCCGTCGCTGAATACCGCGGAGTTGAGGCTGGCGAAGAAGTTGTCCGTGTGGGGCACCACCGAGCCGAGATAATCCTTTACGAGGTCCGGATAGTCGCGCACCGCCTCGGAGATGGAGCAGAAGATCACCCCCGCCTCGCCGAGCTTCTCCTTGAAGGTGGTGGCGACGGACACGCTGTCGAACACCGCATCCACGGCGACGCCGGCCAGCGCCTTCTGCTCATCGATGGGAATGCCAAGCTTCTCGTAGGTTCGCAGCAGCTCCGGATCGACCTCGTCCAGGCTCTTCGGGCCGTCCTTCTTCTTGGGGGCCGAGTAGTAGGAGATCGACTGGAAGTCGATGGGCGGATGCCGCACGGCGGCCCAGTTGGGCTCCTGCATGGTCGTCCAGTGGCGGTACGCCTTGAGACGCCACTCGAGCATCCAGTCGGGCTCCCCCTTCTTGGCCGAGATGAACCGGATCACATCCTCGTTCAAGCCGGGCGGGAGCGTGTCGGCCTCGATGTCGGTGATGAACCCGTGCTCGTAGCCTTTCTTCACCAGCTCGTGCACGGGTGCGTTGGTTGCGCTCATGTCGCACTGCCTCCGGGGTTATTTCCGAGCGATTTACTTGGTTATTCTATATGCATACCCCCCCCCTTGTTCAAGCCCTGTCTGCGGAGGGGTGCATGGCGTCACGGCGAGGCCGGACGGGCAAGGTCCTGATCCGGGGGAGAGAACCGGTGCGCTCAGCCGGACGGACGCCTTGAAACCCGCGGTCCGGCGCCCGATTCCTCCCTGTGGACGCCAGACGCCGCTCCGCACCCCCCGCCAGCGCGACGTGGGCCTGAGGCGGGGGGCAATCAACCATGAGAAGGATAGGGTTGAAGTGGATCCCGGGGGATTGCGCAGGTCCGGCGGTCTTCCCGGGGTGGCGCTGCGGGCCTGCGCGCGATGTTCCGGTGGGTCCCCGCCTCGCTCTCGCAGGTGCTACCGGCCAGCGGGGCTGCGGCCTGAGGGCCTCCTCCCTTCCCGCGACCCGGGCCGGTCGGCCCGGAGGCTTCCAGGGAGCCAGGATGTGCTCCAGCGACTGCAGTCCCGGGGTCTTGCACATCACGACCATCCTCCGATGATCCCAAACCCCGACCCGCTCAGGCTCACTTCACCCTGGAATCACGCTCCCCCTTGAGGCTCATGTGTCGTTGGACAAGGCTCCGGCTGGCACCGCGCCCCCGGCCTGGGGCATGATGCCCGGGTCCCCAGGATAGAAGCCCGGATGGTCCCATGAAACGCCGTTCCTATCTCTGGCTGCCGCTCTCGGCGACGCTCGCGCTGGTGGTCGCGGGCGCCGTCTGGCTCTGGCTGCCCGGAGACCGGGAGGCGTCTTCAGGGATCGCGGCCGCAGTAGCTCAGCTGCAGCGGCTGATCGGCGGCGAGGACCTGCCCGCGGGCCTGGTGTCCAGCAACGGCCGCATCGAGGCCGTGGAGGTCGACGTGGCCACCAAGCTGCCGGGCCGCCTGATCGAGGTGACGCCCAGGGAGGGGGACAGGGTGGAAGCCGGTCAGGTGGTTGCCCGCATCGACACCGCCTCCCTGGAGGCCCGGCTGCGTCTGGCCGAGGCCGAGCGGCGCCGGGCCCGCGAAGGCCTGACCGGCGCGCGCGCCCTGGTCGAGCAGCGCGAGAGCGAGCTCGCGTTTGCCCGCACCGAGCTGACCCGCGTGCGCAAGCTCGTCGGCCAGGGCCATGTCTCCGAGGAGCAGGTGGACCGCACCCGCACCCAGCTGGAGAGCGCTTCGGCGGCACTGGACGGGGCTCGGGCCCAGGTCGCCGAGGCGCAGGCGGCGATCGAGGCGGCGGACGCCCAGGTCGACAGCATTCGTGTCGACATCGCCGACAGCACGCTCAGGGCACCGCGCCGCGGGCGGGTCCTGTACCGCCTGTCCGAGCCCGGCGAGGTGCTCGGGGCCGGGCAGAAGGTGCTCACCCTGCTCGACCTGACCGATGTCTACATGGTGCTCTTTCTCCCGGAGCGCCTGGCCGGCCGGCTGGCCATCGGGGCCGAGGCTCGTATCGTGCTGGACGCGGCACCGGAGCTGGTTTTTCCGGCGACCCTTAGCTTCGTCGCTCCGCGCGCCCAGTTCACGCCCAAGCAGGTGGAGACGCGCACCGAGCGCGAGAAGCTGGTGTTCCGGGTCAAGGCCCGTCTCGACCCCGAGCTCCTGGGGAGGCACGAGGCGTACGTCAAGGCCGGACTTCCCGGGATCGGCTACGTAAGGATCGACCCCGCCGTGGAGTGGCCGGAGCGGCTGAGGATCGAGCTGCCCTGATGGCCGACGTTGCGGAGGCCGTCGCCCAGCTCTCGGGGGTGCACCATCGCTACCGCACGGGGCCCGCCCTGGACGGCATCGATCTGTGGATACCGGCCGGATGCACCGTGGGCCTGATCGGCCCGGACGGCGTGGGAAAATCCACCCTGCTCGCCCTTATCGCCGGGGTTCGCCGGCTCCAGAGCGGCTCCGTGCGGGTGCTCGGCGGCGACCTGGCCGACCCGGGCTTCCGTATCCACCTGTGCACCCGGGTGGCCTATATGCCCCAGGGGCTCGGCCGCAACCTCTACGGCACCCTGTCGGTCGCGGACAACCTGGACTTCTTCGCCCGCCTGTTCGGCCAGGGCCCTGACGAGCGCCGCCGGCGCAGGGAGGAGCTGCTGGGCGCCACGGGCCTGCTTCCTTTCGCGAACCGGGCGGTGGACAAGCTCTCCGGGGGCATGAAGCAGAAGCTCGGCCTGTGCTGCGCCCTGGTGCACGATCCGGACCTGCTGGTCCTGGACGAGCCCACCACGGGGGTCGACCCCCTGTCGCGGCGGCGCTTCTGGGAGCTGATCGGCCGCATCCGGCGCCAGCGCCCCGGCATGAGCGTGCTCATCGCCACCGCCTACATGGAGGAGGCGGAGCGCTTCGACACCCTGATCGCGATGAACGCCGGGCGCGTGCTGGCGACGGGCAGCCCGGACGCGATCCGATCGGAGACCGGCAGCCGCTCACTGGAGGACGCCTTTGTCGCCCTGCTGCCGGATGCCGGACCCAGGAACCCGCCGCAGCGCCGGCCCCTGCCTGCGGAGCGCTCCGACCAGGGCCCCCCGGCCATCGAGGCCCGGGACCTGACCCGCCGATTCGGCAACTTCACCGCCGTGGACCGGGTGAGCTTTCGGATCCTGCGCGGCGAGATCTTCGGCTTCCTCGGCTCCAACGGCTGCGGCAAGACCACCACCATGCGCATGCTCACGGGCCTGCTGCCGGCCAGCGAGGGCGAGGCCAGGCTGTTCGGCCAGCCCGTGGACACCGGCGACCTGGAGACCCGCAGGCGCGTGGGCTTCATGTCCCAGAGCTTCTCGCTCTACCGGGAGCTCACGGTGCTTCAGAACCTGGAGCTGCACGCCCGGCTGTTCCATCTGCCGGCCCGACGCCTGCGCGGGCGCATCGACGAGCTGGTGGACACGTTCAACCTGGGGCCCTACCTGGAAGGCCGGGCCGAGGAGCTCCCGCTCGGCGTGCGGCAGCGGCTGTCGCTGGCGGTGGCGACCATCCACGAGCCGGAGATGCTGATCCTGGACGAGCCCACCTCCGGGGTCGACCCGGCGGCCCGCGACCGCTTCTGGGAGCTGCTGCTCAACCTCTCCCGGACCCAGGGGGTGACGATCTTCATCTCCACGCATTTCATGAGCGAGGCCGAGCGTTGCGACCGCATCTCCTTCATGGACGCCGGCCGGGTCCTGGCCCAGGACACGCCCGCGGGGCTCAAGGCGGCGCAGGGGGCCGACACGCTGGAAGAGGCATTCATCGCCTACCTCGAGGAGACGGCCGGCGGCGAGTCCGCACCCTCGGCGGACGGCGGTCAGCGCGAGCCGCCGCCCCCTCTCGACGACAGGCCCACGGGGCGTCCGCCCCGATTCTCCCTCGCCCGGCTCTGGGCCTATGCCCGGCGGGAGGCCATGGAGCTGTGGCGCGACCCCATCCGCCTGGCCTTTGCCCTGCTCGGCCCGGTGGTGCTGATGATCGCCATGGGCTACGGCATCTCCTTCGACGTCGAGAAGCTGCCGTACGCCGCGCTGGATCGGGACCGCAGCCCGGAGAGCCGCGCCTACCTGGAGCAA
>JASFUT010000192.1:0-6540 GCA_050050175.1 Chromatiales bacterium | reverse complement strand
ATATATCTCGGACCGAGACCTCCATGGCCTCTCCCGGCAACCCGATGAACATCCGGATGCTGTGCCTGGGCGCACTGTGCCTCCAGGACGGCACGGGCTACGACATCAAGAAGCTCTTCGAGTCGGCGTTCAGCCATTTCCACTCGGCGAGCTACGGCTCCATCTACCCCGCGCTCGCCCAGCTGGAGCGGGAAGGACTCGTGCGCCACAGGAGCGAGCCCGGCGCCCGCCACCCCGAGCGCAAGGTCTATACGGCCACCGAAGAGGGCCGGCGGGCATTCGTGCAGGCCCTCGCGCACACGCCCGCGATGGAGCAGCTGCGCTCCGACTACCTGGTGACCATGTTCTTCGCTCATCTGCTCCCGACGGACGTCCTGTCGGCCAAGCTCGACGAGATCGAGGCTCAGTACCGGGGCGAGCTCGACTATCTCGAATCGGTCAAGGCCATTCCCGGGCAGAGCGCGGGCATCCGCTTCACCGTCGAGCAGGGCATCGTCGTGTACCGGGCCAAGCTCGACCATCTCCGAGCCCGGCGCCCGACGCTGCTGGCCGAGCATCGCAGCGCGCCCACGGCCACCGCGGAGCACCTGCCTTGATCCGTCCCGCCGCGCTGCTCGCGCTGATCGCCTTCGCCGTCGGCGCACCGGCCCACGCAGTACCGGTTACCGTCGGCGCCCTGGGCGACCTGGTCACCCATCCGGTGCGCAGCGCACCGGCCCATGTGGAGAGCCTCAACGACAGCCTTATCAGCGCCGAGATCACCGCCCGGATCGAGCGCATCCCCGTGCGGGTGGGAGACCGGGTCGCTCAGGGCGACCTGCTGGTCGTGCTCGACTGCCGGGACTACCAGTCCCAGCAGGCGGCCCAGGAGGCGGGATTGCAGAAGCTCCAGGCACAGCGCCGCCTGGCCCGGAGCCAGCTCGCCCGCGCCCGGGATCTGAGCACGGCCCGCAACATCAGCGACGAGCAGCTCGAGCAGCGCGAGACCGAGCTCTCCGCCCTGGGGGCCGACATCCGGGCCCAGGAGGAGGCCCTGCGACAGGCGAAGCTGCGTGCGGAGCGCTGCGAGGTACGCGCGCCCTTCGACGCCGTGGTGCGCGAAAGGGTCGCCCAGGTGGGGGCGCTCGCCAGCCCGGGCACCCCCCTCGTGCGCGTGGTGGAGCAGGGCGACCTGGAGGTCTCCGCCGACCTCGCCCTGGCGGAGGCCCGGGAAGTCGCCGCCTCCCCCTCGCTGGTATTCGTGCACGGCGCCCAACGGCTGCCCGTCCGCCTGCGACGGCTGGTCCCGGTCTTCGAGCGCCGTACCCAGACCCGGGAGGCGCGTCTGGAGTTCACCGCCGGGCAGGCCCCGGCGGGCGCGTCGGGCCGACTGAGCTGGGAAGCCTCCGAGGCCCTGCTGCCCGCCGACCTGCTGGTCCGGCGTGGGGACAGGCTCGGGGTCTTCATCGCCCGGGACGGCCGGGCCCGCTTTCACGCTCTCCCGAACGCACTGGAAGGCCGGCCGGCGCGGGTGGATCTGCCTGCCGGGACACTGATCGTGCTCGAGGGCCGGCAGGCCCTCGGCGACGGCGATGCCCTGGACCTGCGTCCCGCGGAGGTCCGCTGACCCGCGGGCGGAGCCGCTGGGCGGGAAGAGCCGATGTACGACCTTCTACTGCGCAACCACGTGCTCGCCAACCTGGCATTCGTACTGGTGCTGGTGGTGGGTACCCTCTCCTACGTGATGCTTCCCCGCCAGAAGGACCCCACGATCAATTTCAACTGGATCATCGTGACCACGGTCCTGCCCGGCGCCGCGGCCCTTGACGTGGAGGCGAAGGTCACCGACCCGCTGGAGGACGCGATCCGCAAGGTGCGGGACATCGATTTCATCTCGAGCAACAGCCGGGAGTCGGTGTCCAGCATCCTGGTGCGCTTCGAGGATATCGACGCCCGCACGTTCGACAAGCGCATCAGCGACCTGAGACGGGAGATCCAGAACGAGGAGGATGAGCTCCCGGAAGCGGCCGAGGACTCGCTCATCCTGGAGATCACCAGCGCCAATGCGTTCCCGTCGGCGTCTATCGCGGTAGTCGGGCAAGCGGACGACGAGAACCTGCGGATTCAGGCGCGCAACATCGAGAAGGCCCTGGAGCGCGTGAAGGGGGTGGACCAGGTGGACCCCATCGGCCTGCCCGACCCGGAGCTGCACGTCAACTTCGACCCGGCCGCGCTCGAGGCCCTGGGGCTCAACCCGGGGCAGATCGCGGAGACGGTCGCCGCCTTCTTTCAGGACATCGCGGCGGGCGACGTACGCCTGGGGGAGCAGAGCTGGCTGGTCAGACTGGTGGGCAGTGACGCCGATCCCGGCTACCTTGCGAGCCGCACCGTGTTGGGCGCTCCGGGCGAGGTCACCCTGGGCGAGGTGGCGGACGTGGAGCGAGCGCGCAGAGAAGTGGACCAGCTCTCGCGATACGAGGGGCGGCCTGCCGTGCTGCTTGCGGTGATGAAGCAGGCCAACGCCAACACCCTCGAGCTGATCGACCGGCTCAAGGCCTACATGGCCGGGCGAAACGCCCTCGCCGGGGAGACCGGGGTGGATCTGGTGCTCATCGACGACCAGACGGTGCCCACGCGCAACGCCATCCGCCTCATGCAGAACAACGCGCTGATAGGGCTCTTCCTGGTGCTGGGCGTCGCCTGGGCCTTCCTTGGCTCGCGCATCGCCGTGCTCACCGCCATCGGCATCCCGTTCATCCTGGCCGGCACCTTCTGGGCCCTCGCGATGCTCGGCGAGAGCCTCAACGTGATGGTGCTGCTCGGCGTGGTCATCGTGCTGGGCATGCTCGTGGACGACGCGGTGGTCGTCGTGGAGGCCATCTACTACCGCCTGCGGCATGGCGCGGACGCCATGAGCGCCGCCCGCGGGGCGCTGAAGGAGGTCGCCAAGCCCGTCACCGCGGCGGTCCTGACGACCATTGCCGCCTTCGGCCCGCTGATGCTCCTGCCCGGCATCCTGGGCGACTTCATGCGCGTCGTGCCAATGGTAGTCAGCATTGCGCTGAGCATCTCCCTGCTGGAGGCGTTCTGGATGCTGCCCGCCCACGTGGTCGCGGCTGATGTGAGCTTCGAGCGACCGTCGCGCATCCACCGCTACAGGGTGCGGCTCACTCACTGGGTGCAGATCCGCTACGTACGCATCCTGGTCAGGGCCCTGCGCCACCGCTGGCTGACCCTCGCCGGGGCGCTCCTGCTCTTCCTCGCGGCCCTGGGGGCGATCGGGGCCGGCATGGTGCGGATGGACTTCTTCGCCGCCGACACCATCCGGCTGTTCTACGTCAACGTGGAGATGCCGCCCGCCACGCCCCTGCGCGAGACCATGGCCAAGGTCGAGGAGATCGAGCGCAAGGTCAGGGCCGGTATACGGCCAGGGGAGGCGCGGGCCCTGATCGCCTATGCCGGCAACATATTCACCGAGACCGAGCCCCGCCTGGGCGACCAGTACGGCCAGATCCTGGTCGGTCTCAACCCGAAGACGCCCGGCCTGCGCACCGTCGAGGAGATGATCGACGCCCTGCGCGAGGCGGTCACTGCAACCCCCGGGCCCATCCAGATCGCCTTCCTGCGCCTGACCGGGGGGCCGCCCACTGCCAAGCCCATCAGTATCAAGGTCCGTGGCGACGTCTACCCCGAGATCCGTGCCGCCGCCGACGCCCTGAGGGGAGTCCTGGCGGGTGTGGAGGGCGTGCGCGACATCTCCGACGACGCCAGCCGCGGGCGCTCCGAGCTGGTCCTGACCATCGATGCGGATGCGATCAACCGCGCTGGCCTGAGCCCCCTCGAGGTCAACCGCACGGTCCAGCTTCTGGTGGACGGGCTGATCGTCGCCGACATGCGCGATGCGGGCGAGAAGCTGGAGGTGCGGGTCAAGGCGGACGAGCCCGGGCGTCAGGCCATCGGCTCCCTGCTCGACTTTCGCATGGCGCTCCCCGACGGCGGCAGCGTCCCGCTCTCCGAGCTGGTCACCGAGGAGCGGCGCGAGGGCCTGGGTAACGTGCGCCATTACAATTTCCGCCGGGCCATCACCGTGGAGGCGGACCTGGATTCGGCGGTGATCGACACGGTGACCGCCAACAAGCGGGTGCTCGCGGCCTGGCAGGCTCAGCAGGAGCGGTTCCCGGACATCGACCTGGACTTCTCCGGGGAGCTCGACGACGTCTACGAGAGCCTGGACTCCATCGGGGTGCTGTTCGTGCTCGGCGTGGGGCTGATGTACCTGATCCTGGGGACTCAGTTCCGCAGCTACTGGCAGCCGTTCATGATCCTCTCGACCCTGTTCATGGCCTTCACCGGGGTTGTGCTCGGGCTGCTCATCACCGGAAACCCCCTGAGCCTGTATACCCTCTACGGCGTGGTCGCGCTGGCGGGCATCGCCGTGAATGCGGCCATCGTGCTCATCTCGGCGGCCAACCAGCGCCTGCAGGCGGGGATGAGCGTGCTGCACGCCACGCTCTATGCCGCGCGCCGCCGCGTGATCCCTATCCTGATCACCTCCCTCACCACCGTGGCCGGGCTGTTCTCCCTGGCCACCGGACTGGGCGGCAGATCGCTCATCTGGGGGCCGGTGGCCACCGCCATCGTCTGGGGGCTGGCGTTCTCCACAGTGCTGACGCTGGTTGTCGTGCCGCTCCTGTACCGCATCTTCATGGGACGCCAGGCGGGGGACCGTCCGGACGCGCACGGGCGGCGCCCGCAGGCGCGCGCTGCCGGGGAGGCGTCGTAGGCTCTACAATTGGAGTAGAAAGGGGGCAGGGTCCGCGCCCGTCCCATGCGGGCGCGATGAAAATGCCCGTCCCAGGGCGGCACAAGCAACGCGAGCCGGGCAATCCGGCTCACAACAAGGCCCCGGCCCCGGGACACACAACCGACGGGAGGACCGCCACATGTCCATCTGGGTACTTGTCGCCGACACCAGCCGTGCACGCATCTTCTCGGCCGAGAAGGCCGCCAGCCCCCTCATCGAGATCCAGGACCTCACTCACCCGGAGGGCCGTCTGCACGATACCCAGCTGGCGAGCGACGAGCCGGGCCGTGACCGCAACGCCATGAGCGGAAGTCACGCCTACAGCGACGAGACCGACCTGAAGCGGGACCTGGCCGCGAAGTTCGCGTCCAAGGTCTGCGAAGCACTGGAGCAGGGTCGCGTCTCCGGCCGCTTCGAGAAGCTCTACGTTGTCGCCCCGCCCACCTTCCTGGGGCTGCTGCGCAAGTGCCAGCACAACGGGCTGCGCTCCCTGGTCGCGGCCGAGATCGACAAGAATCTGAGCACCCGCGATCCGGATACCATCCGCGGGCAGCTTCCGGATTTCCTGTAACCCGTTGTCCTGCCCGCCCGCCGCGGGCAGGTCCCCCTGTCACAACGCCGGGCCGAGGATATACGGTGCTCCAGCCCCTGAATCCGGAGAAGCTCTATCACCGCTGCGAGCCCGAGGGCCTGGGCTTCGCCACCACTCGGGACGTCGAGCCGCTCACGACCCCCCTGGGGCAGGACCGGGCCCTGGAGTCCCTGGAGTTCGGTGTGGGCATGCCCCACGAGGGCTACAACATCTACGTGATGGGCTCGACGGGGCTGGGCAAGCACTCCCTCGTGCGCGAGGCGCTCAAGGCCCGCAGCCGGGCGCAGGCCCGCCCCTGCGACTGGTGCTACGTCAACAACTTCGAGGACCATCACGCTCCCATAGCGCTCTCGCTGCCGGCGGGACGGGCCCACCAGCTGCGCCGGGACATGGAGCAGCTCCTCGAGGACCTGCTCAACGCCATCCCCGCGGCGTTCCAGACCGACGAGTTCCAGCGCCGCGCCCAGGAGATCCGCGACGAGTTCAAGCAGCGGGAGGAAGAGGTCTCCGCGGCGCTCGGCAAGAAGGCGGAGGAGCGCGGGATCGCGCTGCTGCACACCCCCAACGGCTTCACCCTCGCACCGGTGCGTGACGACAAGGTACTGGGACCGGCGGAGCTCAAGAAGCTCCCGGAAGAGGAGCAGGAGCGTATCGGAAAGGCCATCGAGGAGCTCAAGGAGGAGCTGAGGACCACGATGGAGAAGATCCCGATCTGGCAGCGCGAGATGCGCAAGCGCTTCAAACAGCTCAACCGCGAGCTCATGGAGCTGACTGTCTCCCAGCTGATCGCCGAGCTCGAGACCGCGTACGGGGATGTGCCCGGCGTCCTCGATCATCTGGGGCGGGTCCGCGAGGACGTGATCGAGCATGGCGATCAGTTCCGCTCGGAAAGCGGCGACGGCGCGGCGCCCAGCCCCCAGGACACCGCCTTCAACCGCTACCGCGTAAACGTGCTGGTGGACAATGCCGAGACCGAAGGCGCGCCGGTGGTGATCGCAGACAATCCGACCTACCAGAATCTGGTCGGCCGCGTGGAGCACATCGCGCGGATGGGAACCCTGACGACCGACTTCACGCTGATCAAGGCGGGCGCCCTGCACCACGCCAACGGCGGCTACCTGGTGCTCGATGCCGACCAGGTGCTCACCCATGACTTCGCCTGGGA
>JASFUT010000191.1:0-6560 GCA_050050175.1 Chromatiales bacterium | reverse complement strand
CGCCTCCGCGGCACGGGGAGATTTCTCGGCTGCGCTTGTAGACAAGGGCGCAGGATTTGCCTATCATTTGCGCCTCTTCCGACGGGGGGCCATAGCTCAGCTGGGAGAGCGCAACACTGGCAGTGTTGAGGTCGGCGGTTCGATCCCGCCTGGCTCCACCAACCGGAAAGGGCGGACATGTAGCCGGGTCCGCCCGGAACAAGCGGTCCCGTCCCCTTCGTCTAGAGGCCTAGGACACCGCCCTTTCACGGCGGCGACAGGGGTTCGACTCCCCTAGGGGACGCCATTTTCCCTGCGCCCCGGTCGGCGCGCAAAGGGCCCGAGTCCCCGGCTCGTCGTGCCTTCCGCCGATGACAGCGGTTCCGCCGGCGGCGGCGCATGCCTGCCCCATGGCCCCTGAAGCTGTCCCTTCCCGGTACCCCGAAAAAAAGACCGCGACTGGCGGGTCGCGGTCCGATGGCGGGTCTGTCGTGGGTACAGCTGAGGGGGGTGAACGTCCTTGTTCGCTTCCGATGCGTATCGGCTGTCCCTGACGTGTGACAAGATATGCCCCGGCAGGGCTCGCGCCAATGCGGCTGCTCTGAATCCTCTGTAGGAACTGCCTGACAGGACGTAGGCCCCTTTCCCTCCGCGCTACTCCCCGCCCGGCCCCCGCCGGGGCACCTGTCCCCGAAGGTGGTCCAGTATCCGGCTGTCCAGCCAGTAGCCTGCACGCCCGGGGGAAGGCCCGGTGACGAACCCCACGTGCCCTCCGCCGCGGGAGAGCTCCAGGGTCACCGTCGGGCTCAGCTCGGCGGCGTCGGGGCAGGTCTCCGGGAACATGAAGGGGTCGTCTCGGGCGTGGAGGATCAGGGTCGGGACCCGGATCCGCGGGAGAAAGCCCCGCGAGCTGGACCGGGCGTAGTAGTCGTCGACCCCGGCGAACCCGTGCAGCGGGGCGGTCACCGCGTCGTCGTACTCGCGGAACGTGCGCAGCCGGTCGACGTTGACGTCCAGCGGCGAGGGCATCCGGGCGAACTTGCGCCGGTAGCTCGCGCGCAGGCGCCCGAGCAGATGACGCTGATAGAGCCTCGACAGCCCCCGGTCCAGGCGCTCTGCCGCGTCGGCCAGGACGAAGGGCACGGACACGGCGACTGCCGTGCGCACCTGTGCGTGTTCTCCCCGCTCCCCCAGCCACTTCAGCAGGACGTTTCCGCCCAGGGAGAACCCGACCACCGCAACGACCGGTCGGCCGGCGGCCGACAGGGACCGGACGACGAAATCCAGGTCCCCGGTCTCGCCCGAGTGGTAGCTGCGCGGCAGGCGGTTGGGCTCGTCCCCGCAGTTGCGGAAGTGGAGGAAGACCGGGCGGAAGCCCGCCCTTGCCAGGCCGCCCATCAGCCCGGCGGCGTAGTGGGAGCGCAGGGATCCTTCCAGCCCGTGCAGGATGAGCACGGTCGGCCCGTCCGCCCCCGCCGCCCAGGACAGGTCCAGGAAATCGCCGTCGGGCGTGTCCAGGCGCTGGCGGTGGACCGCCAGGGGCGGGCGGCGGCGGAAGAAGGTCGGCCAGAGGGTCTGCAGATGCGGGCCCGACAGCCAGCGGGCGGGGCGGAAGGCGCTTTCGACCACGCGCCCGCCCGTCCGGGGCTCAGCGGTCCTGCTGGCCGTAGAGGCGGGCGTAGAGTCCGTCATGCTCAAGCAGCTCCTGGTGGCTGCCCTGCTCGATGATGCGCCCGCTGTCGAACACCAGCGCACGATCCGCCTGCCGCACGGCGCTCAGCCGGTGGGCGATGATCAGCGTGGTCCGGCCGCAGAGGAACGTTCGCAGGGCCTCGTGCACCCGTTGCTCGGTGGTGGTGTCCAGCGCGGACGTGGCCTCGTCCAGGATGACGATCCGGGGGTCGGTCAGCACCATCCGGGCAATGGCGAGACGCTGGCGCTGCCCCCCGGACAGCCGCACGCCGTCCCGACCGATCCGGGTGCCCAGACCGCTGTCCATGCCCTCGACGATCTCCCGGAGCTGGGCGATCTCCAGGGCCTGCCAGAGGCGCTCGTCGGGCAGCTCCCTCCCCAGAGTGAGGTTCATCCGCACCGTGTCGTTGAGCAGGGCCGGGTGCTGCAGGACGGTGGCCACGTGGTCGCGCACCACGTCCATGCCGATCTCGGTGACCGGTACCCCGTCGAAGTAGATCTGCCCGGAGGTCGGCGGGTACAGACCGAGGACGATCTGGACGAGCGTGGTCTTGCCGCCGCCGCTGGCGCCCACCAGGGCGACCTTCTCGCCCGGGTCGATCGTCAGGTCCACGTGGTCCAGGACCAGGGGACCCTCGCCGTAGGCGAAGGAGACGTCCTCCAGCCGGATCGAGGTGGTTGTCTTGCCCTGGAAGGGGTTGCGCAGGTGCGCGTAGCGCGGCTCCAGGCCCATGCGCATCAGCTCGTTGATCCGATTCAAAGCCGCCCGGGCGGCGTGCTGCTTGTACTGGATGTTCACCACCTCCTGGACGGGGGCCATCATGAACCAGAGGTAGGCGAACACCGCCAGCATCTGTCCGATGGTCAGGTCCGAGTACAGGACCATGAGCATGCTGGTGGCGCGGAAGATGTCGAAGCCGAACAGGAAGACGAGGAAGGAGAGCCGGTTGGCCGCGTCGCTCTTCCAGGTGAAGCTCGCCGAGCTGGCGCGGATGGCGTCGGCCCGGTCGGTGACCCGGGCGAGGTAGTGGCGCTCCCGGTTGCTCGCCCGGATCTGGCGGATGGCGTCCAGGGTCTCGGCGAGGGACTCCTGGAAGACCTGGTAGGCGGAGTTCTCCCGGCGCTTGAGCTCCTTGACTTTGCGCCCGAACACCGTGGTGACGTAGATCACCAGGGGGTTCATCAGCAGGATGAACAGGGCCAGCGGCCAGTGCATCCACAGCAGCACGATCGCCGTGCCTATGATGCTGAGCACGGCCACCAGGAGCTTGCTGGTGATCACGCCGATGAACTCGTCCAGGGCGTCCACGTCCGTGACCAGGTGGGACGCCACGGTGCCGCTGCCGAGCGTCTCGTACTCGGCCATGGAGACCCGCTCCAGGCGCTGGAGCAGGTCCCGGCGTATGCGGTAGGTCACGTCCTTGGAGATGTGCGTGAACTGGCGCATCTGCAGGACGCCCAGCACCATGGACCCCAGGCGCATCAGGAGCGTCACCACCAGGATGACGCCGATGTAGAGCACCGGGACCTGCCAGTCGTGCGGAAAGAACCGGTTGATGACTGCCACGGCGGTTCCCGGCTGGTCCAGGAGCACCTCGTCGACCAGGAGCGGGATGAGCAGCGGGACGGGTACTGCGAGAGTCGCCGCCAGGATCGCAATGATGTTGGCGCGCACCAGCTCGCGGCGGTGGCCGAGCACCATGGCCATCAGCTCCCGCCAGCTGTAGTCGCTGTCCCGGACGGGGGGCGGGGGCGCCGCCGGGGGCTCGGCTGCCATCGGGCGGTTCATAGATGGGCGGGGCAGGGCGCGTGTGTCGGGCCCCCAGTCTAACAGACGGCCGTCCCGGGGGCGGCCCGCCCGGGGGCGGTCGCCTTCCCGTGCGAAGCGCTCGCGCGCGGGAACAAGGCGCCCCGGCCTTGTGGTCGGAAGCCCGCTGACCGCTCGCCGTCGTCGTCCCGCTGACCGGGCAGCGGGCATGCTCGCTCTGGACGGCTCTCTCGATCACGGAGAGGCGGGTAGCCGCCCGGACCGATCCCGCAGAACCCCAATCCTGCGATGGTTTGGGATGGAGGGCCAAGACAGGGGCGACCCCGCGGCGGTATACTGAAAGGGTTATGCGTCGGGGATTTCAATAAGAAGGGGCACCATGAAAACGTCGTTCTTTGTCGCTGCTCTGCTGGCGCTTCCTGTCTGGCACGACGCGTCGGCCCGGGATCTGATGGCGGTCTACGAAGAGGCGCTGGCCAACGATCCCCAGCTGCGGGCCGCCCGGGCCAATCTCCAGGCGACCCGTGAGGTCCGGCCCCAGGCCCTGTCTCAGCTGCTGCCGGCGTTGGGCCTGACCGGATCCGCTAACAGGGTTCACCAGGAGACGGAGACCGGGCTGGCGGCCCAGTCGCCCAACTTCTCCTCCGCGCTCTCCACCCTGCAGAGGATCTCATCCGGCGCGTCGGTGGCCAGCGTGGTCGGCGGGCAGGTCCTGACCCGTCTCACCCAGCCCGACAGCGTCAAGACGGACACCACCTACAATACGCATGACCTCGCGCTGACGCTGACCCAGCCGATATTCCGGCGCGAGAACTGGATCCAGCTCAGCCAGGCGGACAACCGGATCGCCCAGGCGCAGGCCGAGTACCTTGCCGAGGAGCAGGGGCTGATGCTGCGGGTCTCCGACGCCTACTTCAACGTTCTGGGCGCGGAGGACGCGCTGGAGTTCGCCCGCGCCGAGCGCATCGCCATCGAGCGCCAGCTGGAGCAGGCCAAGCAGCGCTTCGAGGTGGGGCTGATCGCCATCACGGGCGTGCACGAGGCCCAGGCCCGCTTCGACCAGGCGCGCGCCAGCGAAATCGCCGCCCAGAATGCGCTCGACAACGCCTGGGAGGCGCTGCGCGAGATCACCGGCTACGGCGAGGAGCAGGGCAGCCTCGACTCGGTTGCGGCGGATCTGCCGCTCGACATGCCGGTGCCGGCCGATATCGAGGCCTGGTCGGAGGTCGCCGTGGAGCAGAATCCCGCGGTGATCGCCGCCCTGAACGGCACCGAGATCGCCCGCAAGAACATCGAGGTGCAGCGCTCGGAGCATTATCCGAAGATCGATCTGGTGGGCTCGCACAGCATCAGCCGCACCGACCGGCCCACGGGCACGGACGTCGATGCGAGCTCCATCGGGGTCCAGCTCGCGGTGCCGCTGTATGCCGGCGGCGGCATCGTCTCCCGGACCCGGGAGGCCCGGCACGCCTTCGACGCGGCCAAGGACCAGCTGGAGCAGCAGCGCCGCTCCGCGAAGCGGCAGGTGCGCGACTCCTACCGGGGCGTGGAGTCCAACATCAGCCGGGTCGAGGCCCTCGCGGCCGCGAACGTCTCTGCCGAGAGTGCACTGGAGGCGACGGAGGCGGGCTACGAGGTGGGCACGCGGACCATCGTGGACGTGCTCAACGCCGAGCAGGAGCTCTTCCGCGCCAAGCGCGAGTACGCCCGGGCCCGCTACGACTACATCGTCAACGGCCTGGCCCTCAAGCAGGCCGCCGGCAGTCTGTCCCCCGAGGACCTCCAGCGGGTGAACGGCCTGCTGGCCGAAAAGAGCCAGGCGCAGGAGATCCAGGAATAGGGACACCGGAGCAGCCCGCGGCCTTCCGCCCGAGGGCCGGCCTCCCGCCCCATCCCAGAGGCGACGCCCGTGTAGGAGCCGAGCCCTCTCGGCGAATGCAGCGCGCCGCGGCCCCTTTCGCTTCGCGCTCAGCGAGCGCTTCTACGGATGGCCTCGCGCGCCGTAGGAGCGGCTGCCAGCCGCGAACAGCCAGAGCCTGGCGGACACCCCTCGGTCAGAGGGCTGGCCTTCTACGGCAGCCTGGAGCCGCAATCCGTAGGAGGCGAGCCCCCTCGGCGAATACGACCCCGCCGAATGCCCCTTCGGCCAGAGGGCTCGCCTCCCACCGTGGCGGGAGCCGCCCTGCCCGCGCATCCCCCGGTAACGCCGGCCGCGCCGTGCCGCGTTGCCTTTCAACCGCCGCGGCGCGAGAACATCAGGCTCGTGATCTGCTCCGACACCAGCCCGATCAGGAACACCAGCAGCGACGTGGACAGAAGCAGCACGCTCATGTTGGTGAAGCGCCCCGCGGTCAAGAAGGTATAGACGTAGAGACCGACTCCCCCGAGAAAGGCGAGCAGGCTGATCGGCAGAAACAGCTTGAGCGGCGAGTACAGCGAGCCGATCTTGAAGATGATCACCAGGAAGCGGACCCCGTCTCGGACAGGCCGGATGTGGCTGTTCCCCTTCCTCGGCAGCGCCTCGATCGGCTCGTAGCCCACGGAGAAGCCGGAGCGGAAGAACGCCATGGTGACGGTGGTCGGGTAGGAGAAGCCGTTGGGCAGCAGGTGCAGGAACTCGCGGAGCTTGTCGGCGTCCACCACCCGCATCCCCGATGTCAGGTCCGGTATTCGACGCCCGGTCATCCAGGATGCCAGCGCGCTGTAGATGCGGTTGGCCAGCGAGCGTCCGATGCTGGCCTGGGATCTCCCGCGGCGGGCGCCGACCACCATGTCGTAGCCGTCCTCGAAGAACCTGCGCACCAGCCGCTCGGCGTCCTTCGCCTGGTGCTGCCCGTCGCCGTCCATGAGGAGGATCACGTCGCCCGATGCTGCTCGGACGCCGCGCTTGACGGCCGCGCCGTTCCCGGCGCAGTAGGGGGAGACCACCCGGCGCATCCCGGGCTCGCCCGCCAGCGCGTCGGAGCCGTCGGTGGACCCGTCGTCCGAGAGAATGATCTCCGCGTCCGGAAACGATTGCCGGAGTGCAGGAAGAAGGTCCGTCAACCCTGGGCACTCGTTGTGGGCCGGGATGACAATGCTGAGCCGCGTGGTCTGCATCGCTGGGGACGGATCCTTGTGT
>JASFUT010000190.1:0-6565 GCA_050050175.1 Chromatiales bacterium | reverse complement strand
TGCGCTCCAGGTAGGGGACGTGGGCCAGCGCGGACCCGGCGGCGGTCGATAGCAGGCAAGCGGTCAGGACCTGCGGCAGACGCGAGGGATTCATCGGACCTCCAGGGCTGCGGTTCCCGCGTCAAGCATAGCATCCGTGTCAGGGCGCCGTGTCCGGACAGTTGGGGGCGGGCTCGACGCCCCCAGCTCCGCAGTGCTCAGGCGTCGAGACGTCGGTACTTGATGCGGTGGGGCTGGTCCGCCTCGGCGCCCAGCCGGCGCTTGCGGTCCGCCTCGTAATCCGCGTAGTTGCCCTCGAACCAGACGGTCTTGGAGTCCCCCTCGAACGCCAGGATGTGGGTGGCGATGCGGTCCAGGAACCAGCGGTCATGGGAGATGACTGCCACGCAGCCGGGGAAGGCGAGCACCGCGTCCTCCAGGGCCCGCAGGGTCTCGACGTCCAGGTCGTTGGTGGGCTCGTCGAGCAGCAGCAGATTGCCGCCGCTCTTGAGCAGCTTGGCGAGGTGGACGCGGTTGCGCTCGCCGCCGGAGAGGTCCCCGATGCGCTTCTGCTGGTCGGACCCCTTGAAGTTGAACCGGCTGGCGTAGGCGCGCGAGGGCATCTCGAACCGGCCCACCTGGATGACGTCCTGGCCGTCGGAGATCTCCTCCCAGACCGTCTTCCCGTCGTCCAGGGCGTCCCGGCTCTGGTCCACGCAGGCGATCTGCACCGTCTCGCCGACGCGCAGCTCCCCGCCGTCGGGTTTCTCCTGGCCGGTGAGGATCCGGAACAGCGTGGTCTTGCCGGCCCCGTTGGGGCCGATGATGCCGACGATGCCGCCCTTGGGCAGGTTGAAGCTCAGGCCTTCGTAGAGCAGGTTGTCGCCGTACGCCTTGCGCAGGCCCTCGGCCTCGACCACCAGGTCCCCCAGGCGCGGACCCGGCGGGATGTAGATCTCGTTGGTCTCGTTGCGCTTCTGGAAGTCCTGGGACTGGAGCTCGTCGAAGCGCTGCAGGCGCGCCTTGCTCTTGGCGTGGCGGCCCTTCGGGTTCGAGCGCACCCACTCCAGCTCGTGCTTCATGGTCCTGATGCGCGCGGCCTCCTGCTTCTGCTCCTGCTCCAGCCGCTCCTCCTTCTGCTCCAGCCAGGACGAGTAGTTGCCCTGCCAGGGAATGCCGTGGCCGCGGTCGAGCTCGAGGATCCAGCCCGCCACGTTGTCGAGGAAGTAGCGGTCGTGGGTCACGGCGACCACCGTGCCGGGATAGTCGTGCAGAAAGCGCTCCAGCCAGCCCACGGACTCGGCATCCAGGTGGTTGGTGGGCTCGTCAAGCAGCAGCATGTCGGGGTGCGAGAGCAGCAGCCGGCACAGCGCCACCCGGCGCCGCTCGCCGCCGGAGAGCCGGGTGACGTCGGCGTCCCAGGGCGGCAGCCTCAGGGCCTCGGCCGCCACCTCGAGCTGCCGGTCCAGGTTGTGGCCGTCGGCGGCCTGGACGATGTTCTCGAGCTCCGCCTGTCGCTTGGCCAGGGCGTCGAAGTCCGCATCCGGCTCCGCGTAGGCCGCGTAGACCTGGTCGAGCTCGGACAGCGCCTGCTTGACGTGCCCCAGCGCCTCCTCGACGTTCCCCCGCACGTCCTTGCCGGGGTCGAGCTCGGGCTCCTGGGACAGATAGCCCACCTGTATTCCCGACTGGGGTCGGGCCTCGCCCTCGATCTCCGTGTCGATGCCGGCCATGATGCGCAGGAGCGTGGACTTGCCGGCCCCGTTCAGGCCGAGCACGCCGATCTTGGCGCCGGGAAAGAACGACAGCGAGATGTCGCGCAGGATCTCCCGCTTGGGCGGGACCACCTTGCCGACGCGGTTCATGGTGTAGATGTATTGGGCCATACTGCCTCGCTGAGGGATTGCGAAAATCCCCCCATTATCCCATACCGGGCGGCGTTCCTCATCCGTCCGGGCAGTCCGCTGAGCGCCGGGGAGGCCGCGAATCGTGAGCATGCGCAGTGCGGTGGAACGGCTCGTCAGGGACCGCCTAGGGTGCAGCTGCCCGGAGGCGGTGTTCGCCCGGATCGGGCTGGACTACCGCGGCGGTTCGCCACCGGAGGTCGATCTTCGCATCGGCGGGCGCCTGCTCGTCCATCTGCGCCGGCCCGGTGCCGCCCCGGACGCGGAGGCGGCGCTGCCTGAGTGGCTCGCACGCGGGCGTGACACCCGCGACGCCGAGGGTCTCAACCGATTCCGGCTGGTGCTGGGCCTCGCCGCGGACAGCGCCGACGTCGAGCGGCTGCAGGCGCGGTTCCGGACCTTGTCGGGCGGCGATCCGCGGCTTCATCTGCACCTGCTCCCGCCCGACGAGCTCGATGAAGTGCTCGGCGGCTGAGAAACGGGGGCGGCGGGCTACTGCGATATCGAAGTGCCGGCGACCGTCCAGCGGTAGCCTTCCCTGAGCCGGGCCGCGATCGCCTCCGCCGGCACGGGGCGCCCGAGCAGCCAGCCCTGCATCCGGTCACACCCTTGATCACGCAGGAGCTCGAGCTGCTGCGGCGTCTCGACGCCCACGGCGACGGCGCCGAGGCCCAGGCTGTGGGCGAGGGTGATGATCGCGGTAACCAGGGGCTGGTCTCCTCCCTCCTGGTCGAGGTCCATCACGAAGCCGCGGTCGATCTTCAGATGGCGGATGGGAAGCCTGCGCAGGTGCCCCAGGGAGGAGTACCCGGCGCCGAAATCGTCCAGGGAGATCTGTACGCCCAGCTCGCTGACGCGGGCCAGATCGCGGCGGGCCTTCTCGGTCACCTCCACCAGGCTGGATTCCGTCACCTCCAGCTGCAGGAGGCGGGCCTCCAGCCCCGTGGCCGAGAGCGTGTGCTCCACCAGCTCGCTGAGATCGCCTCGGCCGAGCTGGATCCCCGAGACGTTGACGGAGGTGAATATCTCGTCCGGCCCGGTGCTCTGCCAGGCCCTGCTCTGCCGGCAGGCCTCCTTCAGCACCCACTGCCCCAGGTCGAAGATGAGCCCGCACTCCTCTGCCACAGCGACGATCTCGCTCGGTGAGACCGGACCGATGTCCGGGTCGACCCAGCGCAGCAGGGCCTCCACCCCGGCCATACGCCCCGTGGCCGTCTCCACGATCGGCTGGTAGACCAGTGACAGGTCCCCGCTGTCCAGGGCGTCGCGGATGCGGTGCTCGAGGCTCAGGCGTCGCGTGACCCGGGTGTTCATCGCCGGCGAGAAGAACTGGAAGTTGTTCTTGCCCCGGCTCTTGGCGTGGTACATGGCAATATCGGCGTTCTTGAGCAGCGTCTCGGCGTCCGGGCCGTCGGTCGGGAACAGGGTGATGCCGATGCTCGCGCCGACGTGGAGCCGGTGGCCGTCGACGGTTATCGGGCTAGAGAGGCTGTGGATGACGCGCTCGGCGATCTGGCCGGCGTCGCGCTCGTGGCGGATCGCCGGAAGCAGGATGGTGAACTCGTCGCCTCCGAGCCTTGCGACCACTTCCCGGGAGCCATCCCCCGGGCCTGGGCGCGCGATCAGGTCCTGCGCCCGCAGACACTGCGAGAGGATCCGGGACACGGCGACGAGCAACTGATCGCCCCGATGGTGCCCCAGGGTGTCGTTGACCTGCTTGAAGTCGTCGAGGTCGAGGAACACCACCCCCAGGAGCCGGTCGTTGCGCCGCGCCGCCGCGACCGCGCTCTCCAGCTGCTCGAGGAGCAGCGTCCTGTTGGGCAGTCCGGTCAGTGCGTCATGGTACGCGAGGTGGTGGGCGTGCTCGGCTGACCGGTTGAGGCTCGTCCCCATGCTGCGGAAGGCGTCGGCCAGCGCGCGGATTTCCGGCGATCCCCCGCCCGGGACCGGGGCCAGGAGGTTGCCCTGGCTGATCTGCCGGGTCGCTTCCCCCAGCGCCGAGATCGGCTGGAGGACAAGCCGGCGGATCATCGCGAACAGGGCGGCCGCGCAGAGCAGTATGGCCAGCAGGGTCGCTGTGGCCACCATCCAGCCCACCTGCCGGCCCGTGGCCGCGATTCCACGGACCGGCACGGTCACGACGGCGGAGAAACCGCCACCCAGGTCCCGCGTCATCACCAGGCCGCCCGGCTCGGTCGGGGCCGTCCGTTGCTCGCCGCCGACCGCCTCGCCGGCCCGGGATCCGCTGCCCGCGACGTCGCCGAGAAGGGTGCCGAAGCGCGCGTCGTCCGAAGGGGAGACGATACGTCCGTCCGCGTCCACCACCAGGACCTGGCCTTCGGGGGCGGGGTGTTGATGGGCGGCGGGGCCCGCGAGGAAGGGAAGGTCCGAGGTGATGACGAGATAGCCGCGCGTCGACGGCGTGGTATTGAGCGGATCGACCGCCTGGTCGGTCAGGCGTATGCGCCGGCTCGCCAGAACGGCGAGCCGGCCGTTGTCGGGGTCGACGAACAGCGTCGACCAGCTCGGGTCGTCGGAGGCCGCCATCTCCTGGAACTGCGGGGTCTGCGCCTCGTCCTCGGTACGGTTGGGCAGGGGCCTGAGGGTGGAGCGGGCGTCCTCGTAGCCGTCGGGGAGCAGCACCCGGATCTCGTAGTACTGGGGGAAGACCCGCTGGTAGCCCTGCAGCAGCCGCAGGAGGGCGGGCTGCAGGAGCGTGTAGCGGTCGAGCTCGTCCTCGGTGAGGAGGTACCGGCCGACCAGCTCGTTCTCGGCGAGCGCGGCCGCATTCGCGCGAGCCGTGTCCAACTCGTGCTGGACGAGGTGGTGCGTGTGCTCGAGGAGCATGGCCTGCTGGTTGCGCAGGGTCGTGCGCGCGTCGTCGCTCAGCTGGTGGTAGACCAGCCAGCCCGCCACCGCGAAGGGGATCCCGATCAGGGGCACGAGGACGAGAAGGATGCGGTTGCCCAGGTTCATGCGCGGCCTGTCTCTATTGCACGATCCGCGCGAAGATCTCGTTTCTCAATTTGGCGCCGTGCGGCTCGAGCTTGCGGCTCGGCTCCAGGCGCGCCATGACTTCCGGCGGCGGGTGGACCACCGGATCGGCCCTGTGGGCCTCGGGCAGAAGCCGCTCGGCCTCCGTGTTCGGCGAAGGGTAGTGCAGGTATTCGGCAAGCTGGGCGGCGATCTCCGGCTCATTGAGAAAATCGATGAACGCGTGGGCGAGCGCCTTCCGATCGGATCTCGCCATGACGGTGAGATAGTCGACCCAGAGCAGGCTGCCCTCCGCGGGCACCGCATACGCCAGGTCCGGGTGGTGCTCCTTCAGCATCAGGGCATCGCCGTTGTAGATCATGGAGGCCACGGCCTCGCCGCTCACCAGGGCGGACTGCTCGGACAGGGCGACGTAGAAATAGTCCTTGACGTAGGGCCGCTGGGCGAGCAGCAGCGACTCGGCGGCGGCGAGCTCGTCCGGGTCGACGCTGTTCATCGAATGACCGAGGGCCTTGAGCGCGACGCCGAGCAGCTCCCGCGAGCTGTTCATCATGACGATCCGGCCCTTCAGCCCGGGGTCGGGTCGGAGCAGATCCATCCAGCTCGTCAGCGGCCGCTTCACCAGGTCCGTGCGGTAGATGATGCCCAGGGTGCCCCAGAACAGGGGCACACCGTACTCCGGCGCGGCGTCGTACGCCGAAACCCATTCGGGGTCCAGGAAGCGCAGGTTCGGCGCCCGGGTGTGGTCGATCGGGTCGATCCAGCCGCGCCGCGCGTAGGTCTGTACCATGGGGCCGTTGACCACGGCGATGTCGTAGCCTTCCCCTTCGGTATCCTGGATCATGCGATCCCGGTGCTCGTCGCTCTCGAAGTAGATCTCTCTGACCGCGACGCCGTGCCGTTGCTCGAACTGGGCGAGCACCTGCGGGTCCATGTACTCGGACCAGTTGAGCAGGCGCAGCTCAGGGACGCCGTCCCCGGCCGCCGACGCCACGGGAGCGGTCAGCAGCAGGACAGCGATCAGGGCGAGGCACGGGCGGCGGCTGTTCACGGCGAGGGCTTCGCATCGGCTGAATTCTCCGGCCGCTCACGGGCTCCGGTGGGCAGCTGGGAGAACACACGGTTCCTGAGCCTGACCGCCTCCGGCGGCAGGTCGACGTAGAAGTCCGACCGCTCCACGACCTCGGCGGGGGGATAGATCACCGGGTTGCGCAGGAAATCCACCGGGAGCAGGCGCTCCGCCGCCCTGTTCGGGGTCGCGTAATGCACGAAGAGGGCGTTGCGCGCCGCGCGGTGCGGCTCGTTGAGGAAATCGATGAAGTCGGCCGCCAGGGCCTTGTTGGCCGAGGACTGGAGGACGGCGAGGTAGTCGATCCAGATCTCCCCGCCTTCCCGGGGAACGACGAACCGGATCTCCGGCTCATGCTCTGCGAGCACCAGCGCGTCACCGTTGTACATCATGGACATCCAGATCTCGCCGGTGACCAGCACGGAGTCCTCCCCGAGCGACGGATACTCGATCACCCGCGCCCGGGGCGCCTGGGCCTGGAGCAGCCGCTCTGCGGCGAGTATCTCCTCCGGCCGGGTGCTGTTCGCCGAATACCCGAGGGCCTTGAGCGCCATGCCGATGACGTCGCGGGCGTTGCGGATCAGTGCGACCCTGCCGCGCAGTCTCTCCGGGGGATCGA
>JASFUT010000189.1:0-6614 GCA_050050175.1 Chromatiales bacterium | reverse complement strand
CGGATGATGGTCAACAGCACGACCACGCCGCCGGCCAGGATCACGAAGGGCCCGACCCAGAGCATGGCGGTGGTGGCCTTGAAAGGCGGACGGTAGAGCACGAAGTCGCCGTAGCGCTGCACCATGTAGCTGACGATCTCCTCGTTGCTCTTCCCCGCCATGACCATGTCGTAGGTCTTGCGGCGCAGATCCTGGGCCAGCTCCGCATTGGAGGCGGCCAGGTTCTGGTTCTGGCACACCAGACACCGGAGCTCTCCGATGAGCCGCGTGTAGCGCTCCTCCTGAGCGGGGGTGTCAAAGTCGTAGATCTCCCCGATGGCCGCGAGAGCGGGCGCGGCGGCGAGCATGAACCCGAGACAGACCAGCAGGCGACGCATCACGACTCAGCCTCCAGATCACGGACCCGGGGCTCCAGGTCCTCCTTCCACACCTCGGGCGTCAAGGCGCCCACGTGCTTGTACCGGATGATGCCTTCCTTGTCGATCAGGAATGTCTCCGGCGCCCCGTACACGCCCCAGTCGATGCCCGCGCTGCCGTCCTGGTCGTCGGCGATCATCACGAAGGGGTTGCCAAGGCGCCGGAGCATGGAGCGGGCCTCGTCGGGCTCGTCCTTCCAGTTGAGACCCACGATGCTGACCCCTTCGTTCCGGGCGAGCTCCACCATGTACTGGTGCTCGCGCCAGCACTCCGGGCACCAGGTGGCCCAGACGTTCAACAGCCAGACCCGGCCTTCCATGGCCGCGGGGGTCACCGTGACCGCGGGATCCATCAGGTCGGGGACGGCAAACGCGGGCGCCGGCTTGTCGATGAACGGCGAGGGGACGGTACGCGGATTGAGCTGCAGCCCGATCGCCAGGAACACCACCATGACCAGGAACAGACCGAGCGGAATCAGGAAACGCGCCTTCATGCCGTGCCTACCGCGGCGCCCCGCTCCTCCGACGGCACGGTCCGGCGTGCCAGCTGGCGATAGCGCCTGTCGGTCGCGGCGAGCAGTCCGCCGATGCCCATGATCAGGGCACCGAACCATATCCAGCGGATGAACGGCTTGTGGTAGAGGCGCAGCGCCCAGGCCCCGTTGTCCAGCGGCTCGCCCAGGGCGACGAACAGGTCCCGGGTGACCCCGGCATCTATCGCCGCCTCGGTCATGGGGTTCTGCTGCACCCGGTAGACCCGCTTCTCGGGCCGCATGGCGGCCACCAGCTCGCCCTCGCGGGTGACGTCCACCATGCCCTCGCTGGCGACGTAGTTGGCCCCGTCGAACTCACGCACGCCCTTGAAGGTGAAGCTGTAGCCGGCCAGCTCGTAGCTCTCGCCCGGCGCCAGGCGCACGTCCTTCTCGACGCTGTAGAGGGAGGTGAGCGTAATGCCGACCACGAACACTGCCAGCCCCAGGTGACCCAGGGTCATCCCGTAGAAGCCCCGCGGGATGCCGCGCAGCCCCTGCCACAGGCCCCGGCGGTTGTGCATCTTCTCCTTCAGGCCCGTGAAGGTGGTGGCCACCACCCAGAGCGCCAGCACGATGCCGACCGCCGCCTGCCACATGAAGGTCGGCATGACCAGCGCGACCAAGCCGATGCCGAGCACCAGGCTCACCACCAGCGGGACCCGGACCCTGGGCCAGATGCGCCGGAAGCTGTCCTGCTTCCAGCGCGCCAGCGCCCCGACCCCGACCAGCGCGGCCAGGGGTGCGGTCAGGGGGATGAAGACGCTGTTGAAATAGGGGGGACCCACCGAGATCTTGCCGAGCTCGAGGGCGTCCATGACCAGCGGGTAGAGGGTGCCCAGGAGCACGCTGACCGCGGCCACCACCAGCAGCACGTTGTTCAGCAGAAGCCCCGTCTCCCGCGAGACCAGCTTGAAATGGACGTAGCTGCGGATCTGGTTGGCGCGTATGGAGTACAGCAGCAGCGAGCCGCCCACGACGACGCCGAGGAAGATCAGGATGAACACGCCCCGCGTCGGGTCGGTCGCGAAGGCGTGCACCGACGTGAGGACCCCGGAGCGCACCAGGAAGGTCCCGAGGAGGCTCAGGGAGAAGGCGAAGATCGCGAGCAGCACCGTCCACGCCTTGAAGGCACCGCGCTTCTCGGTCACCGCCAGGGAGTGCATGAGCGCCGTGCCCACCAGCCAGGGCATGAACGAGGCGTTCTCCACCGGGTCCCAGAACCACCAGCCGCCCCAGCCGAGCTCGTAGTAGGCCCACCAGGAGCCCAGGGCGATGCCCAGGGTGAGGAACATCCAGGCCACGTTGGTCCAGGGGCGGGACCAGCGCGCCCAGGCGGCGTCGAGGCGCCCGCCGAGCATGGCGGCGATGGCGAAGGCGAAGGGCACCGAGAAGCCGACGTAGCCCATGTACAGCATGGGGGGGTGGATGGCGAGCCCCGGGTCCTGAAGCAGCGGGTTCAGATCGCGGCCTTCGGCCGGCACGGGCACCATGCGCTCGAAGGGGTTGGACGTAAAGATCATGAACAGCAGAAAGCCCACGCTCACCAGCCCCATGACGCCGAGCACCCGCGCCACCATGGTCTCGGGCACGCTCCGGCTGAAGATCACCACCGCGCCGGTCCATACCGCCAGGGTCAGGGCCCAGAGCAGGAGCGAGCCCTCGTGCGCACCCCAGACGCCCGAGATGCGGTACATCAGCGGCAGCTCGGTGTTGGAGTTGGCCGCCACGTAGCTCACGGAGAAGTCGTCGACGATGAACGACCAGGTCAGGCAGAAGAACGCGACCGCGACGAACGCCAGCTGGCCGAGGGCGGCGGGCCGCGCGAGGGCCACCCAGGACGGGATGCGCCTCTGCGCCCCCACCAGGGGCAGAGCGGCCTGCACCACCGCCATGAACAGCGCCAGAATCAACGCAAAGTGCCCGATCTCTGGAATCACCGGTTCGCTCCTCCTGTTTGGATCGCCTTCTAGGCGTTGACCGGGGCGGGAACGGCGACCAGGATGCGTCGAGTGGCAGGGCCCCGGGGGTTATTTACGTGCTTCGACTGTCGAGCCGCTGCGAAGTTGCATAAGGCTATCACGACTCTCTCGGGAATCCGAGGGGACCGGCTCCGGGGCCCCTGGGGAGACCCCGGCGATGGTCGGTCCGGACCGGCGCAGTCTGCGCGGCGGCCGCCGAGAGCCCGGTGGACCCGAGCCGGCCCAGGGCCGGGCGGGCGGGCCGCCGCGAGCGGACCCCGCGCTCGAGTCAAGGGACGGCGGCAGCGCCGCCCGCCCCCAGACCGCCCGTACGCGCCACCAGCACGGCGAGCCCCCCCAGGAGCTCGATGGGCGTGAAGTCGCAGTGCTCGTACCGGGGAATCGGGATCACCGTGACGTTGCCGCCGCTGCCTGCCAGCTCCGCCAGCGCACGGTAGATCACCGCATGCTCGAAGGGCACCAGGGGGTCGTAGAGGGTGTGCATGATGACCATGGGCCGCTCGACCCGGCCGGTCGGCTGGTAGAAGTCGCGCATGTAGCCCCGGGCCTGGAGGCTCGGGATGACCCGCTCGACCTGGCGATTGAGTCCCGCGTCGTCGTGCGACCCGAGATAGATGCGGCCGAGGTTCCCGTAGGGATTGCCTCCGGCCACCTCCACCAGGTCGCCGTGCCCTTCCAGGTTGTAGCGCAGCAGCTCCATCGCGGTGGCGACGGGGGCCTCCGGGTCGTCGGGATCGACCGTGATGCCCATCACCTGCCCGAGCTCTCCCACCAGGTCCGGAGAGGCCTCGAAGGCGTCGACGATGGACATCTCGTAGCCTTCGATGTTCTGCGCGGCCGTGACCGGGACGCCGGCCACGCCGAAGTCGAAGATCGTCGGGAAGGCCACATCGAAGACCGCCCGGAAGTCACCGATGTGGCGGACCTGGCGGTTCGCGCCGCCCAGGGGCGCGCAGAGCACCCAGGCGCCGTCGTAGTCGCCCCCATTCTGCTCCATCAGCTGCGTTACGATCAGCCCGCCCTCGGAGGTCCCGACCAGGAGGACGCGCGAGACCGCGCCGGGGGCGACGTTCTGCCTGAAGTGCTCCACCAGTGCCTGGATGTCCGACGCGCCCTGCTCCACCGCGTAGCCGTTCTTGTGGAAGCTGGTGGCGGCGAAGGCGAAGCCGAGCCGCGTCGTCACCCGGGCGGCGAACCCGTTCAGCAGCTCCTCCTGGGGCAGCCCGAGCGGGTCCCCGGGCGACACGTAGCCGTGGGCGTAGACCACCAGCCCGCCGTTCCAGCTCTCGGGAACGCAGGTGATGATGCGGTGGTCGTCGGGGTAGACCTCGTCGTTGCCGGGCAGCGTGCCCTCCTCGCAGAAGGGCGGGAAGCCTCCGATCAGGAAGCTCAGATCCGACAGGGTCAGGGTGCTCAGGTCGATGGGCAGGTCCTGAAGCGGCAGATCACCCAGGTCGATCCCCAGGTCCGCTAGCGAGAGGTCTGTCAGGTCCTGGGGCAGATCGGCGAGGGAGATGTCCCCGAGATTCAGATTCAGCTCCGACAGGGAGAGGTTGCCGAGAAAGACGTCCGCGCGCGCGGCGCCCGAGGCCAGGACCACCGTCAGGGCGGCCAGCAGGGACATCAGGGGTCGCGACCGGCGGCGCGGCCGCGCATACGGGGCGGGATCGGTCATGGCGGCGACCTTGGCGATGCGCTCGGGCTGCTCTCTAACACAACCACGTTATCCAAGCCGGCGCCCCGCTGCAAGGACCGCCATCGCGGACCCGCCGCCGCTTCGACCCCGGGGCGGGTCCGCCCGGCCCCCTCTTCAGACCCGCGGCGCCTGCGCGCCGGCCTCACAGGCGCTGCAGGATGTCGTGGAGCTCCGCGGCGCTCGCGGCCATGTCGTCGGGCACGTCCGAGATCTGCATGAAGGTGCCCATCGTGAGGTCCGGGAACATCACCGCGATGCGGTACTTCCCCGGCAGGTAGACCAGCTCGTCGCCGCTGATCAGCAGCTCCCAGGGCAGCGAGGCGGTGGAGCGGGGGGTGCCGGTGTCGATCTTCTGCATGATCTCGGCGATCCGCCCGTCCGCCCAGACGCCGCGGTCGAGCGAGACGCCCACCAGCGTCTGCTTCTCGTCCAGGGTCAGCGTCCAGACCGGAGACATGTCCGATTGGCGGTCGTCGAGCGCCTTCATGACCTTGCTCAGCGCCTCGTCGTGGCTGCCGAATCGCGCGATCACCCGGCGGTCCTTGAAGTAGGGCATGAACATCATGTAGTGGTACTTCTCCAGCTCCTCGGCGGAGAGACCCTGCGCGCCGAAGGTACCCCGGTTGCCCAGGGCGGAGGAGAACTCCTCCGCCGGCCCGGAGAGATCGCCGATGTGGTAGGCGTAGCCCATGTACACGGGATTCACGTAGGTGACCTCGATGTCGCCCGCATTGTCGGTTACGGCCACCCGGACCACGGCCCCGAAGCCGCCGTAGGGGTCCGAGCCCGCCGCCTTGCGCAGACTGTCGCTGGTGACACCGAAGATCACCGCCGAGCCGTCCGGGTAGGGCTGGTACCGGCCCAGCACCTCGAGGCCCGCCGCCTTGAGTCGCTCGGCCACGTTGTCCGCCGCCGTCTGGACGGTGTCGCCCGCGGGGTCGGCCAGGACGAACGGCTTGTAGGTCTCTGCCGCCGCGGCACCGGCACCGAGCAGACCGAGGCCGAAGATCAGGGCGGTGAGGAATCTGAACGCATGAGAGATATTCATGGAGGGGTCTCCTGGTCGCTCTGGCTGTTGTCTTCCGGGGTTGGCGACTGACGCACGCCGAACGCTGCGGGCACCCCGATCCCTGCCTTGGGGTCGCCGCTGTGCCAGGGAGTATACCCTAGCCCGATCAGGCGCCGGAGGGCGTGATCGCGTGCGCTACTCCGAGCGCATGTGGGGAAACAGCAGGACGTCCCGGATGGACGGCGCGTCGGTGAGCAGCATCACCAGCCGGTCGATCCCGATGCCCTCCCCCGCCGTCGGCGGCATGCCGTGCTCCAGGGCGCGGATGTAGTCGGCGTCGAAGTGCATGGCCTCCTCGTCTCCCGCCTCCTTCTCCGCGACCTGGCGGCGGAAGCGCTCGGCCTGGTCCTCGGCGTCGTTGAGCTCCGAGAAGCCGTTGGCGATCTCCCGACCGCCGACGAAGAGCTCGAAGCGGTCGGTGACGAAGGGGTCGGCGTCGCTGCGCCGCGCCAGCGGCGAGACCTCGGTGGGGAAGGCGGTGATGAAGGTGGGGTCCTTGAGGCGGTCCTCCACGGTCTTCTCGAAGATTTCGATCTGCAGCTTTCCCAGGCCCCAGGTGTCCTTCACCGCGATGCCGAGCCGCTCGGCCACGGCCCGCGCCCCGGCCTCGCCGTCCACGTCGGTCTCCCTGAGGTCGGGATTGAAGCGCAGGATGGACTCGCGAACCGTCATGCGGGCGAACGGCCTGCCGAAATCGTAGGTCTCGCCCTGGTAGCTGACAGACGTGCCGCCCAGGATCTCGCCGGCCAGTCCCCTGAGCATCTCCTCGGTCAGGTCCATCAGGTGATGGTAGTCCACGTACGCTTCGTAGAACTCCAGCATGGTGAACTCGGGGTTGTGCCGGGTGGACAGGCCCTCGTTGCGGAAGTTGCGGTTGATCTCGTAGACCCGCTCGAACCCGCCGACCACCAGGCGCTTGAG
>JASFUT010000188.1:0-6632 GCA_050050175.1 Chromatiales bacterium | reverse complement strand
CCACGCCAGCCGGGTCAGGCTGAACAACGTCCCCAGTATAAGCGACATCCAGAACAGAAAGTTTACAAGACCCTGCTCCGCCATGATCTCGATGTACGCGCTGTGCCAGTCCGGCGACTTGGCGCCGAACAGCCAGCCCTCGAAGCCGGCGCCCAGCAGCGGGCGCCCGAGCGTGAACTCGATGCCTCGCCGCCAGGCATCGAGCCGGCCGCGCGCGGAGCCCTCGGTCTGCCAGGACGCGATGGTCTCCATGCGCTCGAACCACTGCTCGGGCAGAAAGGCAAGCGCCACCGCCGCGGCCAGGGCGATCGGAATCAGCGCCAGGGCCTTCTTCCGGCTCTCGGTCAAGAGCAGCACCAGGGTGACACCCAGCGCCAGCAGCGCCCCGCGGGACCAGGAGGAGAGGGCCGCCAGGATGCTGAGCGCGATTCCCGCCCCGAGCGCCACGCGCAGACCCCGATCGGCGGTCTGCCGGAGCCAGAGCACCAGCAGCGGAATGGCCATCACCGCGGCCACGGCGAAATGGTTGTTGTCGTAGTACTGGCTGCCGGGCGGGCCGTACACCCGGTCCGAGAACCCGTAGATGATCGCCCAGTAACCCCCCTTGAGGCTCACCAGCGCGAACGACCCCGCCATGGCCGCCATGAGGACGAGCAGCTTCTTGCGGGTGTCGATCAGCAGCAGGATCAGGACGGCGGATCCGAGCACGCCGCTCACCTCCACGAGCCGGGGCCAGGCGAGGAAGGGAAACGCGGAGCGCCAGGTGCTGATCAGCAGGCCCAGCCAGAACAGGAGCAACACTGCGACCCGCCAGTCCCGCGGGGGAAGGCGCCACTCGCGGGACAGGAGGGCCCCGAGCACCGTGGCGGCGAACAGGGCGCGGTAGACCGGGAAGTGACCCATGAAGCCCCCGGCGTAGCTGTGGGGCTGCATGTAGCCGACGAACGCGAGTCCGATGACCCCGAGCCAGGGTCGCCGGAGCGCCACCGAGGCGACCGCCGCCAGGGCGACGAGCAGACCGACATCACGCACCGGCGCTTCGCCTCCCGCCCAGCCCGCCGGAAGTCACCGCCCGGACTGTCAGACCGCTCGTCGCCAACGCCCGCTCCCCCCTTCTGTCGTTCACCATGGCGTTCCCGGAGCGACGCCCGGTGAATCGCACGCTGGCGCATAGACTAGCCCGAGCCTGGAGATTGCGCGACCATGCGAGAACATCGTCCTGGGCCGCGCCGATACGCCGATGAATGACGTCACTATCCTGTGGCTCCAACGCGACCTGAGGCTCACCGACAATCCCGCGCTCGGTGCGGCCCTTGCCGGGTCCGGGCGGATCCTGCCCCTCTACTGCCTCCCGTCGGAGGGCGGGGACGTCTGGGACCCTGGGGGGGCCGGCCGGTGGTGGCTGCACCATAGCCTGGCGTCCCTTGGCGAGGACCTGCGTCGGCGCGGGAGCCGGCTGGTGCTGCGCCGGGGGGATCCAGCCCGCGTGCTCCCGGATCTGGCTCGCGACTCCGGCGCAGCCCGGGTGCTCTGGAGCCGCCGGCACGACCCGGCAGCGGATTCCCAGGCGGGGGTGCGCCGGGCCCTGGAAGGCGCGCAGGTCGACTGCCGGGAGATGGACGGCTCGGTGATCTTTCCCCCCGAGGCCGTCAGCACCGGCGACGGTCGACCCTACCGTGTGTTCACCCCTTTCTGGAAGGCCTGCCTGCGGCGCCCGCCGCCCGCAGCTCCCCTGGCGGCTCCGGAGAAGCTCCCGCCCTGCCCCGACGTGGACTCCCTGGCGCTGGATGCCCTCGGTCTGCTGCCCCGCATCCCCTGGGACGCCGGCCTGCGCGAGACCTGGCGCCCCGGCGAGGCGGGCGCCCTCCGCCGCCTGGACGGCTTCTGCCGCAAGGGCCTGGACGCCTACGCCGATGCCCGCGAGCGCCCGGCCGTGGTCGGGACGTCCCGGCTCTCGCCCCGGCTTCACTTCGGCGAGCTGAGCCCCCGCCAGGTCTGGTGGCGGGCGGTGCGCGAGGACAGCCCGGGCGGGGAGGCCTTCCTGCGGGAGCTGGGCTGGCGGGAGTTCGCCCATCACCTGCTCCACCATTCTCCCGAGACCCTCGAGCGGCCCATGGACCGGCGCTTCGAGGCCTTTCCCTGGCGGGAGGACCCCGAGGCGCTGCGCGCCTGGCAAAGCGGCCGCACCGGCATACCCCTGGTCGACGCCGGTATGCGCGAGCTCTGGCACACCGGCTGGATGCACAACCGGGTGCGCATGGTCGTGGCCTCCCTCCTGACCAAGAACCTGAGGATCCACTGGCTGGAGGGGGCCCGATGGTTCTGGGACACCCTGGTGGACGCCGATCTCGCGAACAACACGCTGGGGTGGCAGTGGGTCGCGGGCTGCGGCGCCGACGCCGCCCCCTACTTCCGGATCTTCAACCCGGTCACCCAGGGGCAGAGATACGATCCGGAAGGGGCCTACGTGCGCCGCTGGGTGCCGGAGATCGGGCGGCTTCCCGACCGCTGGGTCCACCGCCCCTGGCAGGCACCGGAGAAGGTGCTGCGTGAGGCCGGCATCCGGCTCGGCTCCGATTACCCGGAACCGATCGTCGACCTCAAGGAATCGCGTCGCGAGGCGTTGGCGGCGTACGAGCAGGTGAAGGCTGCCGGACGTCAGGGCGCCCGGTAGCGGAAGACGCTGGGCAGCCGCGCCCGGGGTGCGCTCCAGTTACCCGTAGGAGCGCTCGCGGAGCGCGAAAGGGCGGTGCCACGGGCTCGGCCTCGAGGGTTCGCGGCTGGCAGCCGCTCCTACAGCGCGGGGATGACCCCATCGCAGGAGCGCTCGCTGAGCGCGAACCCTTCGCGCCTGACAGGCGCTCCTACAGCGGGCGCTGACCCCCCCCTCAGATCTGATTACGCAGCCCCAGCGGCTCCGGGTAGGGGTTGAGATAGAGCTGGCGGCCGATGTAGGGGTCCGGCACCCGACGGAAGTGGTGCCGGATCAGGGTGACGGGCACCACCAGGGGCACCTCCTCCCGACGGTAGGCCTCGATCGCCTCGGACATCTCCGCCTTCTCGTCGGCCGTCAGGGTGCGCCTGAGGTATCCCATGATGTGCTGCAGGACGTTGACGTGGCGCTTGCGGCTGACACGGCGCTTGAGCGCGGTCATCAGCTCGGCCACGTAGGCGTCGCCAAGCGCCTGCAGATCCCTGCCCTTGAGGTTGGAGAGCAGCCGCCCCATGCGCTCGTAGGCCGCCTGGGAGTGGGCCATCACCATGTACTTGTGGTCGCTGTGGAAGGCGATCAGACGGCCGGGAGTCAGTCCCCCGGCGACCAGCTTCTGCCAGCGGTGGTAGACGTAGACCCGGTTGACGAAGTTCTCCCGCAGCACGGGATCGTGCAGGCGGCCCTCGTCCTCTACGGGCAGCAGCGGCAGCTCCTCCATCAGGACGCGGGCGTAGATGCCGCTCCCGTTGCCCGCAGGCATGCCCTTCTCGCCGTAGACCTTGACCCGCGCCATGCCGCAGCTCGGCGACCGGCTCTTGAGGATGTAGCCGCTGATCGCGGGAAGCTCGGGCACCCTGCCCCGGGCGTAGTCCTCGAGCGCCTTGGTGACGTCCATGGACTTGTCCCGCACCCCGACCGCCCTCGGCCGGTCGGGATCGCCCTCCAGGCGGATGGGCGGCCGGGGAATGCCCATGCCGATGCCGACCTCGGGGCAGACCGGCACGTACTCGAAGTACCGCCCCAGGGTCTGCATGACGTAGCCGTCGCGTTTGTGCCCGCCGTCGAAACGGACCTCCTCGCCCAACAGGCAGCTGCTGATGCCGATCTGGATCTTGTCGTCGCTCACGGTGGGATTTCGGGCGCGCCAGGTAACCTGGGATGGTAAAGGGCGCGCCGGGGGAGTGGCAAATTCTGAGAGTAGACAGGGACAGCGGAGACAGGCCAACCGGGCGAGGCGCCTGTCGGCGGCTGACCGGTGCGGGCGCCGCCACAGGCCCGACCGAAAGCCGTGTATCCCACCGACGTCGACCCCAACAACGGCGCCGCTTTTCCCTGTCTGCTTTCTACTTTCTACTTTCTACTGTCTACTGCCTACTTTCTGCTGGCCGCCGCCTACCGCCCACCGCCCTTCAAGCCCGTGTGCTGGGTCCGGAAGCGCTTGTCCGCGGCGCGGCCGGGACGGCGCACGCCTTCCGGCCGGCCGCCGGTTCCGCGGGGCTGGAAGCTCGGCACCAGGTGGCGCTTGCCGTTGCCGATGAGGTCGGCGCGGCCCATCCGCTTGAGGGCGTCCCGCAGGAGGGGCCAGTTGTCCGGGTCATGGTAGCGCAGGAGGGCCTTGTGAAGGCGTCGCCTGCGCCCGCCCCGGGGTACATACACCGCCTCTGAGTCTCGCCGCACCCGCCGCAGGGGATTGCGGCCGCTGTGGTACATGGCGGTGGCCAGCGCCATCGGCGAAGGCAGGAAGGCCTGCACCTGGTCCGCCCGGAAGCCGTTGCGTTTGAGCCAGAGGGCGAGCTCGAGCATGTCCTCGTCCCGGGTGCCCGGGTGTGCGGCGATGAAGTAGGGGATCAGGTACTGCTCCTTGCCCGCCTCCCGGGAGTAGCGGTCGAACAGCCGCTTGAAGCGGTCGTAGGCGCCCATGCCCGGCTTCATCATCTTCGACAGGGGTCCGCCCTCGGTGTGCTCGGGGGCGATCTTGAGGTACCCGCCCACGTGGTGGGTGACCAGCTCGCGCACGTACTCCGGGGACTCCACCGCCAGGTCGTAGCGAAGGCCCGAGGCGATGAGCACCCGTTTGACCCCTTTGACCTTCCTTGCCCGCCGGTAAAGCCTCACGAGGGGGCTCTGGTCGGTATCGAGGTTGCTGCAAATGGACGGGTAGACGCAGGAGAGTCGGCGGCAGGTCGACTCGATCGCCGGGTCCTTGCAGTGCAGCCGCCACATGTTGGCCGTGGGGCCGCCGAGGTCCGAGATGGTACCGGTGAATCCCGGAACGCTGTCGCGCACCGTCTCGATCTCGCGGATGATCGAGTCCTCCGAGCGGTCCTGGATGATCCGGCCCTCGTGCTCGGTGATGGAGCAGAAGCTGCAGCCGCCGAAGCATCCGCGCATGATGTTGACGGAGAAGCGGATCATCTCGTAGGCGGGGATGCGGGCCTCGCCATAGTCCGGGTGGGGGCGGCGCTGGTAGGGCAGCTCGAACACCCGGTCCAGCTCCGCGGTCGTCAGCGGTATGGGCGGCGGGTTGACCCAGACCTCGCGGTCGCCGTGGCGCTGCACCAGGGGACGGGCATTGCCCGGATTGGATTCCAGGTGCAGCAGGCGCGAGGCGTGGGCGTAGAGCACCGGGTCGCCCTTGACCTGGTCGAAGGCCGGGAGCCGCACCACGGCCGGGCCTTCCGCGCGGTCCCGGCGCCGGACCCGCAGCCCCATGGGGCGGGCGTGGTCTCCGCCCGCGGTCTCTCCGCAGCCCGAGGTCGTCTCGGCATAAGGGCTCGGCGGGGCGCTCACGGGCCCCGGGCGGTCGATGGCGGTGGAGTCGATCTCCGTCCAAGCCTGGGGGACCGCCCGGCGGGCCAGGGCGGTGCCGCGAATGTCGGTGATCCGGTCGACAGGCTCGCCCCCCGCCAGGCGATGGGCCACCTCCACCAGGGCCCGCTCGGCGTTGCCGTAGAGCAGCAGGTCCGCCTTGGCGTCGAGAAGCACGGAGCGGCGCACCTTGTCCGACCAGTAGTCGTAGTGGGCGATTCGCCGCAGGCTCGCCTCGATCCCGCCGATTACCACCGGCACCCGTTTGAAGGCCTCGCGGCAGCGCTGCGCATAGACGATCACCGCCCGGTCGGGACGGCTGCCGCCGCGCCCGCCCGGCGTGTAGGCGTCGTCGCTGCGCAGCCGACGCTCGGCGGTATAGCGGTTGACCATGGAGTCCATGTTCCCCGCCGTGACGCCGAAGAACAGGGTGGGCGCCCCCAGGCGCCCGAAGGCCTCCGCAGAGGTCCAGTCCGGCTGGGCGATGATCCCCACCCGGAACCCCTGCGCCTCCAGCACCCGCCCGACCACCGCCATGCCGAAGCTCGGATGGTCCACGTAGGCGTCGCCCGTGACCAGAATGACGTCGCAGGCATTCCAGCCGAGCAGATCCATCTCCGCCCTGGACATGGGCAGGAAGGGCGCGGGACCGAGCTTGGCGGCCCAGTGGCGGCGGTAGGAAAAGATGTCGCGGGCGGGGTGCATGGTGACGGGAAACAGGAGCCGAACGCGGGATTTTATCACCCTGCAGCGGCCCCGGGGCACTCGGGCGGGCGACGGCGGACCGGTGGAGCCCGGGCGGCCAGGGTCTCGACGGAAGCGGCGCGCGGGCGCGAACCCATCGCGGCTGGCAGCCGCTACGACGCCGCGGCTCGAGGCGAGGACCGGCCGGTCGAAGCCGGGCCCGGACCACCGACGCCGCGCGGTCTCCCCTTCCTACTTCCTACTTCCTACTTCCTACTTCCTACTTCCTACTTTCTACTTTCTACTTTCTAATTCCTACTGTCCACTGCGCTCAAACCAGATCCCGCGGTATCGAGTTGTCCCAGTTCTCGGAGAACACGCGCTTTTCGCCTTCCCAGGCATCGAGCTCGGCGAGGATATGGAAATT
>JASFUT010000187.1:0-6643 GCA_050050175.1 Chromatiales bacterium | reverse complement strand
GAAGGACCAGAAGGAGCCCGGAAGCACGCCCATGCTGCCCGGGCCCAGCGTCAGCGAGGCGGAGATCGCAGCCGCGGCCGAGGCCATGACCGCGGCGGAGGCGGTCGATCCGCCCCCGGCGCTCGCCATCCTCGGCCAGCGCCTCGGCCTGTCCCGTTTCGAGCGCGACATCCTGCTGCTGTGCGCGGCCATGGAGCTGGATACCCGCGCGGGTCCGCTGTGCGCCCGGGCACAGGGGGACGCGGCACGGCCCTATCCAAGCTTCGCGCTGGCGCTTGCGTTGTTCGAGGAGCCGGCCTGGGACGCGCTCTCCCCGGAACGCCCCCTGCGCTTCTGGCGCCTGCTGGAGATCACCCAACCGGGGGCTGCGTCCCTGACCCAGGGCGCCCTGCGGGCGGACGAGCGCATCGTCAGCTACATCAAGGGGCTCAACTACCTGGACGACCGCCTGATGGCATTGCTGACGCCCGCGGGCGGCGGTGAGGTCGAGCTTCCGGCCTCCCAGAGGATGCTCGCCGAAGACATCCTGGGCCGGCTGCAGCCGCGGGGGGAGGGTCTGCCCGTGGTCGAGCTCCTGGGGGGCGACGGCGACACCAAGGAGCACATCGCCGCCCATGCCGCGGTGGCCTTGGGCCTTTCCCTGTATCGAGCCTCGACCGGCGTCCTGCCCACCCAGTGGGACGAGCTGGAGACGCTGGCACGCCTGTGGCATCGCGAGAGCCTCCTGCTGCCGGTCGCGCTGCTGCTGCGTGTGGATGATTCGGACCGGGAGCACACGGCACTGGCCCGTTTCCTCGCCCGCAGCGACGGCGTGGTCTTCCTGGCCACCCAGGAGTCGCGCCCGGAGGCGGGCCCGGACGTGCTCACCCTGGAGGCCGCGAAGCCGACCTGGGAGGAGCAGCAGGAGGCTTGGCGGCACGCGCTCGGAGCCGGATCCGATGCGTTGGCGGGGCGGCTCGCCGGGCAGTTCAACCTCAGCCTCGCGCAGATCCTGCGCATCGCCTCCGGCCATCGGCAGGCCGAATGGGACTCCGACGCGGCGGCCTCTTTGTGGAACGCGTGCCTCGCCGCCTCGCGGCCCCGCTTGGAGGCCCTGGCCCAGCGCATCGAGCCGAAGGCGACCTGGGATCAGCTGGTGGTGCCGGAGGCCGAGCGCGCCCTGCTCGCGCAGATCGCCATGCAGGTGCGCGAGCGTCGGCGGGTCTACCAGGAGTGGGGCTTCTCCGAGCGCATGAACCGGGGGCTGGGCACCAGCGTGCTGTTCGCGGGAGACAGCGGGACCGGAAAGACCATGGCCGCCGAGGTGATCGCCAACGAGCTCCGTCTCTCCCTCTACCGCATCGACCTGTCGGCCGTGGTGAGCAAGTACATCGGCGAGACCGAGAAGAACCTGCGCCGGGTGTTCGACGCGGCGGAGGACGGCGGGGCCATCCTGTTCTTCGACGAGGCCGACGCCCTGTTCGGCAAGCGCAGCGAGGTCAAGGACAGCCACGACCGCTACGCGAATATCGAGATCAACTATCTGCTCCAGCGCATGGAGGCCTACCGGGGGCTCGCGGTCCTGGCGACCAACCGCAAGGGCGCCCTGGACCCGGCGTTCCTGCGCCGGCTGCGGTTCATCGTCAGCTTCCCCTTCCCCGGAAAGAAGGAGCGTGCGCGCATCTGGGAGAAGATCTTCCCGCCCGAGACGCCACTGCGCGGTCTGGACTTCCAATGGCTCGCGCGTATTCCCGTCGCGGGCGGAGCCATCCAGAACATCGCCCTGAACGCCGCCTTCCTGGCGGCGGATGCGGGCACGGAGGTGGGCATGGACATGGTGCTGGACGCGGCCCGCGCCGAGCTGCGCAAGCTGGAGAAGCCGGTGAATGAGGCGGACTTCCGCTGGAGCCCACCGGCGGGGGAGGCGGCATGAAGGTGGAGATCGACATCGGGCGCCTGGTGCTCGAGGGCGTGGATGTCCCGCCGCACCAACGTCCCCTGCTTCAGGCCGCGGTCGAGGGAGAGCTCGCGCGCCTGATCCGGGAGCGGGGCGCGGCACCCGCCGGGCCGGCCGGGGTCTGGGAGCGGGCGCGCCCGGCGCCGGCGATCAGGGTCGAGCCGGGCGTGAGCGCGGCAACCCTGGGCGGCCGCATTGCCCGGGCGGTCTACGGGAGCCTGTGGCGATGACAACGCAAGGGCCACGGGGAGGCATTCGGGAGACGGATCGGAGGCTGGCGCCATGAACGCACGGTTGGCATCCAGAACCAAGAACGAACTCTCGGGCGCCGCGGGGGGGCCGGTCCTGCTGCAGCGCCAGTGCGCGACCTGCGGCGGACGAAGGCGCGACGACGAGGCAAGCCGGAAGCGGCGGCTCGGGGGGGAGGGCGTGCTGCGCCGGCGGGAAATGCCCGGGGCGCAGGCCGGGGCCGTGCCGCCGGTGGTCGGGGAGGTCCTGCGCGGCCCCGGCCGGCCCCTGGACCCGGGGCCGCGGGCCTTCTTCGAGCCCAGGTTCGGCCGCGACTTCAGCAATGTGCGCGTACACACCGGCGATCGGGCCGCCTCGTCCGCCGAGGCCGTCGGCGCGCTCGCCTACACGGTCGGCCACAACCTGGTGTTCGGCCGGGGGCAGTACCGGCCCGGCACCGACTCAGGCCGCCGGCTGCTCGCCCACGAGCTCACCCATTCCATGCAGCAGGGCAGCGGCCTGCACCCCAAGCTGCGCATCGGTGATCCGGCCGACCGCCTCGAGCGCGAGGCCGACCGGATCGCGGACTCGGTGCTGGGGGCCCAGGTGCCCGGCGGTGCCGGGGACCTCCGCCCGTCCTGCACCCCGCGTGAGGGCGAGGCGTCGGGCGTGCTGCAGCGCACGCCTGCCCCGCCAAGCTACGGCGGGGTCACAGGCGTGCGGGACTTGAGCAAGATTCGCATCGACGCGGTCGAGGACTTCCTCGCGAGCAGCCTGACGGCGCCGCGCACGGTCAATGTGCACGTGAGCGACGCCAGGGTTAAGCACCTGACCTGGATGCTCTACGACCCCAATGACCGGATGATGTCCGGCAGCTACTCCACCCTGCCGGGGCAGGCCGACTCCACCAGTCGGCCCTTCACCTTGCGGCCATCGCACTTCTCGGGCGCCGGCTTCGTCCCCGGCAAGTACATCCTGCGCTGCAGCGGGCTGGACGCCCAGCACCGCCCGGTCGTCTACGCGGACCGCGATTTCAACGTTTGGCGGGCGGACCTGACCACCGGCACCGCGCTCGCCACCACTTACGGTGATCTGACCTTCACCAAGTACAGCAAGACGGATGCGAACCCGCCGGCGCGGCCGAGCTACTCGGTTGATGTTGAGATTTCCTTCCGGCCAAAGAGGACGGTTCCCTGCACTGATGTGACCTATATCCAGGCTATTCAGACGAACGATCCGCAGGGAAGAAGCCAACAAAGAACGATCAATGCGGAGCAAGATGCGCGCCAGACGCCTCTAGCGTGGGCAGTCGATCGCGTTGCCGGTGCCCCATCTCCGTTCTACATCGTTGGCAGGGATCCGACGAGCGGTGCAAACGTCGACGTGGCGGGTTGGGGACGCGCCGGGCGCGGCGGCGCGAGTCCCCGAAGCGCCACGCTGAGCGATACGCCCCGGTGGAGCCAAGAAGATGTTGCTCACTTCGAAACGTGCGCGATCTGCCGCAGCGGTACGAACCGTGGCCAAGCGTACGGCTGTGCGACCTGGGGGTACACGGCGACGTCCGCGGGCCGCGTGACCCTCATGCCGCGCGGCTTCCGGCAGATGCCCTCGGACCAGTTCGAAGAGGCTCGCACGGCCTGGAACACGTGGAGGGCGACCCGCCCGGCCGCATCCCGTCCAGAGGCCGCCCCGGCCCTGCGCAGCCCCTGATGCAGCCGGGAGCTTCAGCACCAATGATGGTGATCCTCTGGGCTTGCAGTGCAACCGTCTGGGCCGACGCAGATCGCTCGCTCGCGGGCCAGCACCTTGCAGTGCCAGGGAATTCGCAACAACCCCGGAGAACGGAGATGACCCTGGAGACACTGGCTCGCCAGCTCGAGCACGAGGCGGAGGCGGGAGCACCTGCGTTTGGAGCCGAAAGCGTCGAGACGGCGAGGAATCTCGGCCGCGGCGCGTCCGAGCTCCTGCTTCGCCACATCGCGGAGCGCGGTCGTACCGCCTTCCTGGCCCTAGAGGCGTTGCGCGGCGCCGCTCCTGATGCATACCGAGCCCTTTCTGAACGTGATAAGGCCCTGATCTACGCCGAGCAGCTTGCGGGCAATGCCTTCTTCAACAGTTGGGGTGTTCCGGGTTACCAGCTGACCGACACCTCGGCGGCCCTGATTTCCACAGGACGAGATGGGATCGCAGCCCTGCAGCCCCTGCTCGATGACCCCAGGGAAGCGCCCCTCTCCGGCAGCCAGGACGCGACCACCAGCGCCATGTACGCCAACCGCATCTGCGACTACGCCTGGGTCCTCATCAGCGAGATCCTCGGGCGGCCCTACGTCTACGCCCAGGACCCGGCCGAACGGGACCGGCAGATTGCCGAGCTGCGCGCCGTGCTGAACAGCGGTCAAGGGGCAGACACATGACCGCACTGTCGAATTCCCCTCGCCTCCTCAAGGGCACCCTGGTCGGCGTGGACCCTTTGAACCCGATGGCGAGCGTCGTGGTGTTCCAGTACAACCCGGAAACCATGACCCGGCGCCTGGAGGCGCGCACTGCCGGGGACGGAGGTGACCGCAACGAGGCGACCCGCCTCAGCGGCCCGCCGAAGGAGACCATCACCCTCACGGTGGAGATCGACGCCGCCGATCAGTTGGAGCGGGGCAATCCGGTGACGGCGGCGGTGGGCATCCATCCGACGCTGGCGGCTCTGGAGATGATGCTCTACCCCAAGACCGCCGCGGTCATCGCCAACACGGCCCTGGCGCTTGCCGGCACCATCGAGATCCTGCCGCTGCCGGGTCCCATGATCCTGTTCGTCTGGGGACCCCAGCGCGTGCTGCCGGTGAAGGTCACCAGCTTCAGCATCACCGAGGAGGCCTACGATCCTCTCCTCAATCCCATCCAGGCCAAGGTCGAGCTGTCGTTCACGGTGCTGAGCTACCAGGACCTCGGCATTCTCCACCCCGGCCGTGCCCTGTTCCTGGCTCACCAGATCGCCAAGGAGGTGCTGGCGACGACGAACGTCGCCACCAGCGCCCAGAATCTCGTCACGGGGGTCTTGTGATGACGGTTACCGCTGACCTGACCTTTCCCGCCACCAGTCGCTACCACGGGATCGGCACGGCGAAACGCACCCTCCCGGACGGGCGCGAGGTCGCCTACCTGAAGCGCCGCTTTCTGCCGCCGCCGGACCGCTTCGCGGTGATCGCGGAGCACAGGGTGGAGGAGGGCGAGCGCATGGACCTGATCGCCGCCCGCTATCTCAGCGACCCACTGCAGTTCTGGCGTATCTGCGACGCCAACGCCGCCATGCACCCGGACGACCTGACAGCGCCCGACCGGGTGGGTACCAGGCTGCGGATCACCCTGCCGGAAGGCGTTCCGGGGATGGCGGATGCTCCCGGGTAACGCCTACCTGACCCTCATGATCGGCCCCGCAGTACCGGTGCCGGTGGCGCCGCCGGTCATGGAGGCCCTGGAGAGCGTCCAGGTGACCAGCTCGCGCGACCGCAGCGGTTTTCAGCTCACCTTCAGCCTGGGAAAGGCCTCGCCGCTGCAGCTCGCCCTGCTGCCGGCGGGCTACCTCGACCCGGTGACCACGCGCGTCGTCATCGTCGTCACGGTGAACGGCATACCCCACGTGATCATGGACGGCTTCGTGACCCGCCACGACGTCCAGCCCAGCAACGAGCCCGGAAAATCCACCCTCACGGTCACCGGGGACGACCTCAGCCTCGCCATGGATCTCCTGGAGATCGTCCTTCCCTATCCGGCCATGCCGGACGCGGCCCAGGTCGCGGCCATTCTGGCCAAGTATGCCTTCCTGGGCGTGGTCCCCATGGTGGTCCCGCCCTTCATCGTTACGGTGAAGACGCCCATGGAGGGCTACGACACCCAGACCGCCTCGGACCTGACCTATCTGCGCGACTTGGCCGATAAGAGCGGCTATGTCTTCTACATCGAGCCCGGGCCACTGCCGGGACAGAGCCTGGCCTACTTCGGCCCGGACATCCGCCTGCCGGTGCCCCAGCCGGCGCTGAGCGTGAACATGGACGCCTTCACCAACGTGGACTCGCTGAGCTTCAGCCTCGACGGCACCCAGAAGAAACTGGAAATCATCAATATCCTCGATCCCGCCACGGGCCGGGTGCCCATCCCCGTGCCCATGCCGGAGATCGACATCTTCAAGCCGCCTCTGGGGCTTCGCCCTCTGCCTCCAGCAAAGGTCGTCTACAACCGCGACTCCGCGGGCCTGGGTCTGAGCGAGGCCCTGCAGAAGGCGATCGGGCGGGGCATCCGCTCCTCCGCGCCCATCACCGCCAACGGCTCGCTCGATGTGCTGCGCTACGGCCGGCCGCTCAAGTCGCGCTCCCTGGTGGGCGTGCGCGGGGCCGGCATCACCTACGACGGGCTCTACTACGTGGACAGCGTGACTCACAACCTCAAGCCGGGAGAGTACAAGCAGCGCTTCACCCTCTCGCGCGACGG
>JASFUT010000186.1:0-6652 GCA_050050175.1 Chromatiales bacterium | reverse complement strand
CGGGCAGGTAAAACTGCTTCTGTATGCCGTTGCCCAGCCCCACGCCCGTCCACTCGCCGCGCCCGAAGGCGATCAGGGCCTGGGCGAGCTGATACCCGGAATTCTGCACATCCGCCCAGGGGTCCATAAAAGAGGTGACCCGCTCCAGACGGTACGGCGAGATCAGCACCAGCACCGCCAGGGTGATCGCGGCAATGAGCATGAGGATGACGAATTGGAAGAAGGGAACGCCGCCGAGGAAGAGCATGCCCAGGGCGGTCACGAGCAGCACGGCGGTGGTGCCGAAGTCGGGCTGCAGCAGGATCAGCAGGCACGCGATGGAGAGGAGGAGCATCGGCTTGACGAAGCCCCAGACGCTGCGGGCGACTTCGTCGCGCCGACGCTCCAGGTATCCGGCGATGTAGATCACGGTGAACAGCTTCATCAGCTCCGAGCTCTGGAAGTTGAGCGGCCCCACCGGGATCCACCGGGTGGCGCCGTTGACCTCCCTTCCGATCCCGGGCACAAGGACAAGCACCAGCAGCGCCAGACCCAGGAAGTACAGGGGCGTGCCCGCACGCTCCCAGACCTTCACCGGCAGGCGGGCCGCCGCCAGCATGCCCAGGCCGCCGAGCCCGATGGCGAGCAGATGGCGCAGGACGTAGTGGAAGGGGGCACCGGGCACCTTGTGCAGGGAGGCGGAGGCCACCATCACGAGCCCCAGCCCGAGCAGGGCGCAGGCCGCCCCCAGCAGGAGGTAGTCCATGCGGGGAGCCTGCGCGGTGCGCGCCCCGGGCGTCGCCTGAAAGTGCCGGACTGCACTCATCCAAGCAGCCCCCGGACCGCCTCGCAGAATGCCTGGCCGCGGTGCTCGTAGTTGCGGAACATGTCGAAGCTGGCGCATGCCGGCGAGAGAAGGACCAGATCGCCCGGCCGGGCCCGGGCGGCCGCGAGTCGCACCGCTTCGTCCATCGAGGCGGCACGCTCCAGGGGGACGGCTCCCTCCAGGACACGCTCGAGCTCCGGGGCGTCGCGCCCGATCAGGATCACGGCACGGGCCCTTCGCGCCGCCACGTCTCGAAGCTCTCCGAAGTCCGCACCCTTACAGTCGCCGCCGGCGATGAGGACCGATCTTCCCCCCGGCCCCAGCTCCGCGCCCAGCCCCTCCAGGGCGGCGACGCAGGCGCCGGGATTCGTGCCCTTGGAGTCGTTGATCCAGCGCACCCCGTCGCGCTCCGCCACCGGCTCGGTGCGGTGGGGAAGCCCGCGGAACCCGCGCAGCACCTCCAGCATCGCGGCGGTGGGCAGGCCGAGGGCCGCGCCCAGCGCGAGGGCCGCCAGCGCGTTGGCGATGTTGTGCCGGCCCCTGATCCCCAGCCCGGCGGCCGGCATCAGGGCATCGGCGCCTCGGCAGAGCCACTCCGAGCCCTCGACCCGCGCGACCCCGAGCTCCCCCTCGCGGGGCGCCTTCAGGGTGAAGCCTATGGTCTCGGGGAGCCCTGCGCCCATGGCCCGGACCCGGGGATCGTCCAGGTTGACCACACCGCAGGCCGCGCCGGCGAAGATGCGGGCCTTCGCCCGGGCATAGGCCTCCACGGACGGGTAGCGGTCCAGGTGGTCCGGACTCAGGTTCAACACCGTCGCCACCCGGGGAGCGAGCGACGCGGTGGTCTCGAGCTGGAAGCTGGAGAGCTCGAGCACATAGAGCTCTGCGTCATCGTCCAGCAGCTCGAGCGCGGGCTCACCCAGGTTGCCGCCGACCGCCGCCCGAAGACCCGCCCGACGCGCCATCTCGCCCACCAGCGTGGTCACGGTACTCTTACCATTGGAACCGGTAATGGCGACCACCGGCGCGCGCGCCTCCCGCGCGAACAGCTCTATGTCGCCCAGCACCGGCACGCCCCGCGCCGCGGCGGCGCGAACGAGCGGCTCGTCCACCGAGACGCCCGGGCTCACCGCGAGGCACTCGGCCGCGTCGAACGCCGCCGGCTCGAAGCCCCCCAGAAAGAGCGCCACCTCGGGCATTTCCGAGCGCAGGGACTCCAGCTCCGGCGGGCGGTCCCGGGTGTCGGTCACCGCGATGGACACCCCCCTGCCCGCGAGGAAGCGGGCCATGGACAGGCCGGACCGTCCCAGCCCCACGATGAGGGTCTTTCCCGGCGCCTGTGAAGGGTTGGGCATGCTCATCAGCGGATCTTCAGGCTCGACAGTCCGATCAGAACGAGGATCACCGTGACGATCCAGAAACGGACGATCACCCGCGGCTCGGGCCACCCCTTGAGCTCGAAGTGGTGGTGCAGGGGCGCCATGCGGAAGATACGACGGCCGGTCAGCTTGAAGGAGATCACCTGCAGCATCACCGAGACCGTCTCCATCACGAACACGCCGCCCATGATGAAGAGCACCAGCTCCTGGCGCACCATCACGGCCACCACACCGAGGGCCGCACCGAGCGCGAGGGCCCCCACGTCACCCATGAAGACCTGCGCCGGATAGGCGTTGAACCACAGAAACCCGAGCCCCGCCCCGACCAGAGCGCCGCAGAAGATGGCCAGCTCGCCGACGCCGGCGAGATGGGGGATCAGCAGATAGTTGGCGAAGGCCGCGTGGCCGCCGGAGTACGCGAAGATGCCCAGCGCGCCCGCGACCAGGACCGTGGGCATGACCGCGAGCCCGTCCAGCCCGTCGGTGAGATTGACCGCGTTGCTCGACCCCACCACCACCAGATAGGTCAGGAGCACGAATCCCGGTCCCAGGTCCAGGGCCACCTCCTTGAGGAAGGGGATGATCAGCTCGGTCTCCGACGGGCTGGTGGCGGTTGCATAGAGGACGCCGGCGGCGCCGAGCCCCACGACGGACTGCCAGAAGTACTTGTACCGGGGCGCCAGTCCGCGTGGGTCCTTGAGGACCAGCTTCCTGTAGTCGTCCGCGAATCCAATGACGCCGAACAGCAGCGTGGTGACCAGGGCGATCCACACGTAGCGGTTGCCGAGATCAGCCCAGAGCAGGGTGCTCACGGCGATCGCCACCAGGATCAGGGCCCCGCCCATGGTGGGCGTGCCGGTCTTGGCCAGGTGGGTCTGCGGGCCGTCGTCGCGCACGGTCTGGCCGATCTGGTGGACCGTGAGGCGGCGGATCATGGTCGGTCCGACGATGAACGAGATGATCAGGGCGGTGAGCGTGCCGAGAATGGCCCTCAGGGTGATGTACTGAAGGACGTAGAAGCCGCTCTCGAACTGCGTCAGGTACTCGGCCAGATAGAGCAGCATGTCATTCCTCCCCAGCGAGGATGCCGGCCACCTCGTCCATGCGCGAGGCCCGCGATCCCTTGATGAGCAGGAAGTCGTCCCGCCCGCACTGCTGCATCAGCTCGTCGACCAGATGCTCCCGGTCCTGGAACCAGCGCCCCCCGGCTCCGAATCGCTGCACAGCCGCCCGGCTCAGGGGGCCAACCCCGTAGACGTGGTCGAGCCCCGCCTGGCGCGCCCGCTCACCGAGCTCGGCGTGGAGGGTCTCCGCCTCCGCCCCGAGCTCCGCGAGGTCACCCAGGACCAGGAACCGCCGTCCCGGCGCCGTGGCCAGCACCCGGATCGCCGCCCACACCGAGTCGGGATTGGCGTTGTAGCTGTCGTCGATGAGATGCATCCCCCCGAGGCCGGCGCGGGGCTCGAGGCGCCCCCGGACGGGACGTATGGAGGCCAGCCCTGCCGATATGGCGGCGGCATCCGCACCCATGGCCTGACAGGCGGCAACCGCTGCGAGGGCGTTCATGCGGTTGTGGGCCCCGCCCAGGTGCAGCTCGATCGCGACCCGCCCCTCAGGCGTCTCTACCGGGAAGTGGCTGTGGAAGCCCCGCTCGTCCCAACGGGTCTCCGCCTCGTCCTCCGGGCTGTGCACATCCGCCCGGGGACCCAGGCCGAACGTCCGGGTCCCATGCCCCTCGGCGAGCTCACGCCAGAGCCCGGCCCAGGCGTCGTCGGCGTTGTACACGAACACCCCGTCCGCGCTCAGCCCGGCGAGTATCTCGGCCTTGGCCCGGGCCACCCCCTCCAGGCTGCCGAAGCCCTCGAGATGCGCCGCTCCGGCATTGTTCAGCACTGCCACTTCGGGCAGGGCGATCCGGCTCAGGGTGGCGATCTCGCCCGGATGGTTCGCCCCGAGCTCGACCACCGCGAAGGCCTCGTCCCGGAGGCGCAGCAGGGTGAGCGGCACACCGATCTCGTTGTTGAGATTGCCCCGGGTCGCCAGCGTGGACCCTACCCCGCCCAGCACGGCGGCGGCCATCTCCTTGACCGTGGTCTTGCCGTTGCTGCCGGTGACCCCCAGGACCCGCGGGGAGACTTCCTGGCGCCAGACCCGCGCCAGGTCGCCCAGGGCCCGGCGGGTATCGTCCACCAGGATCAGCGGAAGCGCATGCTGCATCGCCCGCTCGACCAGAGCGCCCACCGCTCCCCGCCCTTCGGCCTCGCCCAGGTGCTCGTGCCCGTCGAAGCGCTGCCCCTTGAGCGCAACGAAGAGCTCCCCGGGACGCAGCGTGCGGCTGTCCGTGCTCACGCCGGAGAAGGCGGCGTCGGCCCCGAGGTGGCGGGCGCCGATGCGCTGCGCGGCGGCGGAGAGGCTCATACGCATCACCGGCCCCACCCCTCCAGGGCACGGCGAACCTGCGAGCTGTCGCTGAACGGGATGCGCAGGTCCCCGAGGACCTGGCATTCCTCGTGTCCCTTCCCGCATACCGCGATCACGTCGCGGGGCCCGGCGGCGGCGACGGCGAGGCGGATCGCCTCGGCCCGGTTGCGCTCCACGGCGACATCCTGCCGGTCCTGGACGCCCACCAGGATGTCGGCCACGATGGCGTCACCGTCCTCCCCGCGGGGGTTGTCATCGGTGAGGATGACCCGGTCGGCGAGGCGTGCGGCCACGGCCCCCATCTGCGGACGCTTGCCCCGGTCGCGCTCACCGCCGCAGCCGAACACGCAGACGAGGCGTCCCGCGCAGTGCTCGCGCAGGGCCTGGAGCACCTTCTCCAGGGCGTCGGGTGTGTGCGCGTAGTCGACCACGGCCAGGGGACGCCCGTCGCCGCCAAGGGCCTGCATCCGCCCGAAGACCGGTTGAACCTGCTCCAGGCGCCCGACCGCCGTCTCCAGGGGCAGCCCGTGCAGGAGCAGCACGCCCAGGACGGCGAGCAGATTGCCGGCGTTGAACCGCCCGAGCAGGGGCGTGCGCAGGAGCGCCCGGCCCCAGCTGGTGTCGAGCTCCAGCACCAGGCCCTGCAGCCGCGCGGAGACCCTTTCGGCACGGACATGGCCGAGTATCGCGCGCCCGGGCTGCGGGACCCCGCCCAGGCCGTAGGCAACGACCTCGGTGTCGCGCGACAGGGCGTCGAGCACCCGGGGGGCAAAGGCGTCGTCCAGGTTGATCACGGCATTGCGCAGCCCCGGGGAGCGGAACAGCCGCAGCTTCGCCGCCCCGTATCGGTCCATGCTGCCGTGATAGTCCAGGTGGTCGCGGCTCAGGTTCGTGAGCACCGCGGTCTCGAAGGGAACGGCCGCCGCCCGGTGCTGATCCAGCGCATGGGAAGAGACCTCCATGGCCACGGAGCGCGCGCCCGCCCGCCGCAGCTCTGCCAGGATCGCCTGCAGCTCGAGTGCGTCCGGCGTGGTGTGCCGGCCGGGCTCCAGGTCGCCGGGGAATCCGTGACCCAGGGTGCCGACAACCGCGCAGCGCTCGATCGGGTCCAGGGCCTCGGCCAGGAACTGTGTGCAGCTGGTCTTGCCGTTTGTGCCGGTCACGCCGATGACGCGCAGGTCCCGGGCGGGCTCGCCGTGGAATCGGGCCGCCAGGGTGCTCAGCAGGGCGCCGAGTCCGGGAACGGCCACGAGCGGCAGGGCCTGGTCCTGCGCGGCGGCCGCTATGCGATCGGCCGGCCAGCGCTCGTCGGGCTCGGCGAGAACCGCGACCGCGCCCCGGCCGAGCGCCTCGGCGAGATGGTCCATCCCGTGCACGCGGGTGCCGGCACAGGCGAGAAAAAGGTCGCCCGGACGGACCAGGCGGCTGTCCAGCCGGAGGCCGCTCACCCCCTGGTCGCGCGCCGCGGCGGGGGGCAGCAGCCCCTCAAGGAGGGTGGCCAGCGCCCGGGGCGGGGTGGTGGGCTGCGCCGCCATCATGGGCGGACCCCCGGGGTACCGGCGAGGTGAGCCCCGAGGGCCCCGCGATCGTCCGGGGTGACATTGAGCAGCCTGAGCGCGCCGGCCATGATCCGCGAGAACACCGGCGCGGCCACCTGGCCGCCGTAGTACTTGCCCGCGCGCGGCTCGTCGATCAGCACCACCAGGACCAGGCGCGGTTCGCTGGCGGGTGCCATGCCGGCGAACACCGCCCGGTAGCGGTGGTCGGCATACCCGCCGGACACCGCCTTCTTGACCGTCCCCGTCTTGCCGGCCACCCGGTAGCCGGCGATGGCCGCCGCCGGCGCGGTACCCTGCGCAGACACCACGGCCTCGAGCATGCCCCTTACCGTCCGGGCGGTCTCGGCGCTGAGCACCCGCTCACCCGCCGGGGGCTCGTCCACGCGCACCAGAGAGACCGGCCTTCTCAGGCCGTCGCCGGCAATGACCGCATAGGCCTGCGCCAGCTGCACGGCGGTGACCGATATGCCGTATCCGAAGGCGAGCGC
>JASFUT010000185.1:0-6662 GCA_050050175.1 Chromatiales bacterium | reverse complement strand
CTCCGGGTCGACGGGGGGCGGGGGACAGTGCGTCACTATGGCCTCGAAGAGCGGCGTCATGTCGCCGGCCGACACATCGGGGGTGGCGCCCGCATAGCCCTTCAGGGCGGAGCAGTAGACCACGGGGAAGTCCAGCTGCTCTTCGGTCGCGCCCAGCCGGTCGAACAGGTCGAAGGTCTGATCGATGACCCAGGCCGCACGCGCCCCGTCACGATCGACCTTGTTGACCACCACGATCGGCCTGAGCCCGTGCTTGAAGGCCTTCTCGGTCACGAAGCGGGTCTGGGGCATGGGCCCGTCGACCGCATCCACCAGCAGGAGCACCGAGTCCACCATAGAGAGCACCCGTTCCACCTCGCCGCCAAAGTCCGCGTGTCCCGGGGTGTCGACGATGTTGATGCGGTAATCGCCCCAGCGGATCGCGGTGTTCTTGGAGAGGATCGTGATCCCGCGCTCCTTCTCCAGGTCGCTGGAGTCCATGACCCGTTCCACGGGGCCGAAACGATCGCCCAGGGTGCCGGACTGCTTGAGGAGCTCGTCCACCAGCGTGGTCTTGCCGTGGTCGACGTGGGCGATGATGGCTATGTTGCGGAGGGTCTCGATCACAGGGGGTGCTTCGCCGAGGGTGAGGGCCGCGCATTATAGCCGAAGGCCGGGCGAGACGCCGGATCGGCACCCCCCGGGCCTGAGCGGCGGGAGCCCCGGAACGGCACGGGGGTAGTGCGCCGGGGCGGCGCGGGCGGAATAAATGCCCTGGCCACAGCATGTTGCAAGCGGATTCTGAGCCGCTGCCTGCAAAATTCCTGTCATCGGACTGACACGCGGGAACTTCGGACTTTACTCACAGCCTCTGTGGATAACTTTGTTGAGAAATCCGCTCCGGCGCCACTCCAACCCTGCCGGCGCTGGCGTTGGAACAGATTGACCAATTTTCGCGCAGGGCCGAACTTTGCTTGCCAATCAACAAGTTGGCAAGACGTCTTGCATCCGCTGCACACCCCGCGCCCGCGCCGGACGAAGGCCGCCGGCCCGCCCCGCGCCCGTTGTGCATAACAGCGCCCGGACTCCGAGGAAAACGTCTGGGTCAACAACCAATTGGCGCGGACGACTGGCGCAATGGGCCTGTTCCGCATTCACAACATCGATACATTTGAATATTCTTATTTTTCAATCGGCTACGGCCGGCAACCGCTTGCATCCCGCGGGAAAAGCAACGAGGATAGGTCGCCGAACAGAACCAGCAGCCCCGCGGCGCTTGTCGGACCATTGCGCCGCTTCCAACGCAGGACCATACCCGGACCCATGAATCCCGCCGACCTCAAACCCGTTCGCGATCACATCGCCTCGCACGTCATCGGCCAGCAGCGGCTGGTCGACAGCATGCTCATCTGCCTGCTGAGCAACGGGCACCTGCTCGTCGAGGGCATGCCCGGCCTGGCCAAGACGACGGCGGTCAAGACCTTGTCCGACGCCATCGAGGGCGACTTCCACCGGGTGCAGTTCACGCCGGACCTGCTGCCTTCGGACCTGATCGGCACGGACATCTACCGCCACGAGAAGGGGGAGTTCGAGTTCCGGCCGGGTCCGCTGTTTCACAATGTCATCCTCGCCGACGAGGTGAACCGCGCGCCGGCCAAGGTGCAGTCCGCCCTGCTCGAGGCCATGGGCGAGCGCCAGATCACCGTCGGACAGCGCAGCTACACGCTCCCCAAGCTGTTCATGGTGCTGGCGACCCAGAACCCGATTGAGCAGGAGGGAACCTATCACCTGCCCGAGGCCCAGCTCGACCGCTTCCTGATGCACGTCTGGGTGGGCTACCCGAGCCGCGACGAGGAGCTCGCCATCCTGGATCTCGACAGCCGCCAGCAGAAGGAAACCCCCAAGCCCCCGTCCGACCCGCTCCCCCAGGAGGATCTGTTCGCCATGCGCACGGACGTGGCCGGCGTCTATCTCGACCCCAAGCTGCACAGCTACATCGTCGACCTGGTGCACGCTACCCGCACGCCGGAGGCCTACGACGAGAACCTGGCACGCTGGTGCCGCTTCGGCGCCTCGCCGCGGGCCAGTATCGCGCTGGCACGGTGCGCCCGCGCGCGGGCCTGGCTAGACGGGGACCAGTACGTCGCCCCTCACCACATCCAGCAGGTGGCCCCCGAGATCCTGCGCCACCGGGTGCTCCTGACATTCGAGGGCGAGGCCGAAGGCGTCACACCGGACGACTTCGTCGCCCGGCTGCTCGAGATGGTCGCCATCCCCTAGGCCCGCGCCGCAGTCCAGGCATGACCCTTCAGCCTCGTCTAGACGACCTGCTGGAGCTTCGCCACCGGGCCCGAACCCTCGGACTGGCGTCGCACCACCTCGTCAACTCCACCTTCAGCGGGCTCTACGCCTCCGTGTTCCGCGGGACCGGCCTGGACTTCGAGGAAGTGCGCGAATACTACGAAGGCGACGACATCCGGAACATGGACTGGAACGTCACCGCCCGGACCAACATCCCGCACCTGAAGGTCTTTCGCGAAGAGCGCGAGCGCTCGGTACTGCTGTGCGTGGACAAGAGCCCGCACATGAGCTTCGGCACCCGGGGGACCTTCAAGTCCGTTCAGGCGGCCCGCGCGGCGGCCCTGCTGGGGTGGGCGGCCAACAGCCTGAACGACCGGGCGGGTGGTCTGCTGTTCGGAGACGCCGCCACCGGCCAGCAGCACTTCCGTCCCACCAAGGACCGGCGGGCGTTGTGGCGGCTCCTGCACGCCCTGTCCCAGCCCGGCGCCGAAGAGTTCGTGCGGGGGGATCCGCTCACCGCGGCGCTCAAGCGTGCGGAGCAGACCACCAACATCGGCAGCCTCGTGTTCGTCATCGCCGACTTCAACCGGCCGATCGAGAGCCTCGAGCAGCCCCTGGGCCGCATCTGTCAGCGCCACACGGTCGCCCTCCTTCCCGTGGACGACCCCGCCGACCGCGAGCTTCCGGCCATGGGGCGGGTCGTGTTCCACGACCCACGCGGGAACCGCATGGAGATCGACACGGACGACCCCAAGGGTCGGCAGGTCTACACCGAGACCTGGGAGAGCCGGCGCAGAATGCTCAAGGCGGTGGCCAACCGGCTCGGCATCCTGTTCATCCCGCTGCTGACCAGCGAGGACGTCCATCTCACCCTGTCCCGGGGGCTGCACCGCCGCCTTCAGACGAGGGCCGTGCGTTGATGCCTGCCACGGGTGCGCAGATCCGCGACATCCACGGGCTGGACGCCATCTCCTGGTGGCCGCCCGGCCCGGGATGGTGGCTGATCGCCGCTGCGGTGTTCCTGGCTACCGCAGGGATCTGGCTGCTGCTGCGATACAACCGCGAGCGCCCCATCCTGGCCCCCAAGTGGCAGCGCGACGCCCGCCGCCGCCTGCGCAGCCTGCGCAAACGCCAGGCGCACATGAGCACCAAGGAGATCGCCGGGGAGCTCTCCGAGCTGATGCGCCGCATCGCGATGGCCCGCTTCGGCCGGCGGGTCTGCGCGGGCCTCTCGGGCGAGGAATGGCTCGACTGGCTCGCACGCAACGATCCGGCGGGATTCGACTGGGCGGCCCGTGCGCACCTGATGCTGGAGCTGCCCTACGCACCGCCCGGACGGGCCGCCACGGAACGCGCGCTGTTCAACCTCCTCATCGACGCGGCGCTCGCCTGGGTGGCGTCCACCGAGCAGCCGGCGGCCGGGGAGAGGAGCCGTGCTTGATTTCCACTGGCCGTGGATGGCGCTGCTGCTCCCGCTCCCGCTCCTGGCCCACTTCTTCTGGAAGAGGCGGGTCCGGCAGCACGAGCAGATCAGCGCAGAGCAGCGCACCACCCTGCTCCATCCGTCCATGGCTCATCTCCAGGAGGCCTTCCTCGTCAAGCGCCCGAGACGCCCCGTGGTGGCGACCATCTACGGCGGGCTGCTGGCCCTGCTCTGGGCCCTGCTCGTGCTCACGGTGATGCGTCCCCAGTGGCTGGAGCCCCACACCGAGATCAAGACCGAGGGCTACGATTTGATGCTGGCCGTCGACACCTCCCGGTCCATGACCGCCCTGGACTTCACGGTCGAAGACGAGCCGGTGAGCCGGATGGCCGTGGTCAAGGGGGTGATCGACAAGTTCATCGAGAGCCGCAGCGGGGACCGCATCGGGCTCACCATCTTCGGGACCCAGGCCTTCGTGCTGTCCCCCCTGACCCTCGACGGCGAGGCGGTCCGACGCATTCTCGCAGAGGTGGTACCGGGCATGGCCGGTGACGCCACCGCAATCGGCGACGGCATCGGACTGAGCGTGAAGAAGCTGCGCGACCGGCCGGAGGGCTCCCGGGTGCTCATCCTGGTCACCGACGGAGAGAACACCTCGGGGGTCATACCGCCGCTGGAGGCCGCCCGTCTGGCCGCGCGGGAGGGCATCCGGATCTACACCATCGGCGTGGGCAGCAACAAGGACGAGATCCTGATCCTTGGCCGGGACGGACGCTACCGTCCCGACAGCGACGTGGGCCTGGACGAAGAGACCCTCCGGCAGATCGCCGAGGCGACGGGCGGGGCCTATTTCAGGGCGACGAACACCCGGGCGCTGGAGGAGATCTATCAACGCATCGACGCCCTGGAGAAGACGGAGGCCGAGGCGCGCACGGTCATGATCCCCTCGCCGCTCTACCGCTGGCCGCTGGGCGCCGCCCTGATCGTGCTGCTGCTGCTGGGGCTGTTCCCAGAACGGCGCGTCGCCCTGGGCGCGGAGAGAAGCAATGCCTGAGATCGGCTTCCACTTCGCGGAGCCGGGCTGGCTCTGGGCGCTCCTGGCGATCCTTCCCATGGCCTGGTGGCTGCGCAAGAGCCCGGCGACCGGCTACCAGGGCCGCATCCGGCGCTATGCGGATGCCTTCCTGCTGCCTTTCCTCACCGGCTCGCGGGAGCTCAAGCCCGCCGAGCGCTGGCGGCGCTTCGCGTTCTGGGCGCTGCTGTGGTCCCTCCTGGCGGTCGCCATGGCCGGACCGCGCTGGGACTACACCGACGTGCGCCTGTTCCGGCCGGGCGCCAATCTGGTGATCCTGCTCGACATCTCCAAGTCCATGGACGTGTCGGACGTACAGCCGTCGCGCCTGGCCCGGGCGCGCCAGGAGGTGGAGGACCTGATCAGCCAGAACCGGGAGCTGCGGATCGGGCTCATCGCATTCGCCTCCGTCGCGCACGTGGTCTCCCCCATCACGGAGGACGCCGCCACGATCAAGGCCCAGCTGCCCGCCATCTCCACGGATCTGGTCGCCCTGCAGGGCAGCCGCCTGGAGATCGCCCTGCAGCGCGCCCGGGAGCTGCTGGCGGGCCAGCCGGAGGACAGCGCGAACAGCATCCTCCTGATCAGCGACGGCGACTTCCCTGAGGAGGACCTGGAGCAACAGGTCAAGGCGCTGTCCGATGACGGGATCACCCTTCACGTGATGGGCGTTGGAACACCGGGCGGCGGCCCCGTACCGGCACGCTTCGGCCGCTGGATGAGCGGGTCCGGCGGCAAGGCGGTGGAGTCCCGCCTCGACGTGGCGGGGCTCAGCGCGCTCGCCGAGGCGGGGGGCGGCGTATTCATCACCGCCGACTATCGCGACAGCGATACCCGGGAGATCCTGGAGCTGGCTTCCCGGGGCCAGAAGGCCCGGGCCGCCGAGGGGGACGCGCGCACCCGCGTGTGGAACGAGCGATTCTATTGGCTGGTCTTACTGGTGATGGTCCTGTTGTTTCCTCTATTCCGGGGCCGCACGACAGCGCTGCGCGCGGAGGCCGAGAAGTGATGAGCCGCCCCGGATCTTTCCTGACCCTCACCCTGGTCCTTCTTCCCGGCGTCGCGCCTGCGGGCTGGTTCGACAATCGCGCGCAGGAGGCCGCCGAGGTCTTCGAGGCAGGCGACTACCTGGATGCGTCGGACCTGTTCAAGGACGAGTATCGGCGCGGGGTCGCCCTCTACCGTGCGGGCAAGTACCGGGAGGCGGCGGAGGCGTTCGCGCAGGTCGACCGTGACGCGGTGGAGCTGGACGCCCGTTACAACCTCGGGAACGCGAGGTTTCAGCTCGAGCAGTACGAGGAGGCGGTGGACGCCTACGAAGGCGTGCTCGACGAGGATCCCCAGCACGCCGACGCGCGCCACAACCTCGCCGTGGCCAAGGCCATGCTCCTGCAGACGGATCCGGTGGCATTCGCACGGCGGGAGCAGGAGAAGGAGCGTCAGCGGCAGGAGGAGCGCAAGAAGCAGGAGCAGGAGAAGCAGGACCAGCAGCAGGAGAAGCAAGAGCAGGAGCAGCAGGAGCAACAGGAGCAACAGGAGCAGCAGGAGCAGCAGGAGCAGGAGGGCGAACAGGAGCAGGAGCAGCAGGAGCAGGAGGGCGAACAGGAGCAGGAGCAGCAGTCATCCGGCGAGTCCGAGTCGGAGGAGCAGCAGAGCGGGGATCAGTCGGAAGAGCAGCAGCAGGGTGAGAGCTCGGACCAGCAGGCCGAGCAGCAGGAGGAGTCCGAGAGCTCGGAGCAGGAGCAGTCCCAGGGGAAGGCATCGGAGGAGCAGAAGGAGGGCGAGTCCGAGACGGAGTCGGAATCGGACGGTGGCGGTGACAAGGACACCCAGAAGGGCAAGAGCAGCGGCGAGGAGAACGAGAAGGGCGCGGACGAGGACCAGACC
>JASFUT010000184.1:0-6725 GCA_050050175.1 Chromatiales bacterium | reverse complement strand
AACCTCCCGGAAGTCCGCCATGGCCCGATCCGCATCGCCCCGGCTGAGATAGAGGTTGGCCAGCGCCAGGCGCACGGGCAGCTCCCCGGGACGCTGCGCCAGCCGTTTCTCGAGCACCTCGACCGCCGCCGCCGGCTCGCCGCGGTTGCGATGGAGCTCCGAGAGCCGCAGCGGCCAGCGGGAATCCGCCGGATAGAGCTCGGCCGCTCGGCGGTAGATCCCGAGCGCCTCCTCGACGGCGCCGCGCTCGATGGCGTCCTGGGCCCGCTGCCGCAGGAAGCGCGGGTGATCGGGGTACCTGGCGCGCAGCTGGCCGAGCACCCGTTTGGCCTCCGCGAGCGTCGGCGAGGCGGAGACCAGCTGATTGATGAGCCCGTCCGAGGCCGGGTTGGCCGGGTCCAGGTCCAGCGCGGCGAGCAGCTCCCGCCTGAGCCCCTGCCGATCGCCCGTCTCCGCATAGATCCGCGCCAGCAGGTAGCGGGCATCGGCGCTCTTCGGGGCGAGCGCCACCAGACGCTCGCCCGCGGTCTTGGCTTCAGAGCGATTGCCGTCGGCAAGATAGCTGCGGGCGAGCATTGCCAGCAGGGCTGGGTTGTCCGGGCCCCGCCCCTCGGCCCCTTTCAGCAGGGTCAGCGCCTTGTCGGGGGCGCCCTCGAGCAGATACTGCTGCGCCAGCAGCAGGCGCGGCCGCAGTGCCCCGGGGTGGTCCGCGAGCACACCGGACAGGCGCGTCTCGAAGGCCGCCTCGTCGCCGGCTCGGCGCTCGAGCAGGGCGAGGGCGATCCGGGTGGGGAGGTGATCCGGATGCGCATCCAGGACCGCTGCGTAGAGCTCGCGCGCACGCGTCTGCCCGCCCTCGGCGATCGCCAGCTGGGCCAGTGGCAGGGCCGCTGCGGGATTGGCCGGGTCGAGGGCGAGCGCCTCACCAAGATGCTGTTTCGCCAACGCGCGGTCGCCGGCGGCCAGGTCCAGCACGCCCTGCAGCACCAGGGCGAGCGGATCGTCGGGCCAGCGTGAGCGCATCTCATCGACGACGGTCTGCGCCCCGGCGCGATCGCCCGCCTGCAGGCGGGCGACGAACAGGACGCGTCGGGCGCGCACGGATTCCGGTCGGCGTTCCACCGTCCCTTCGAGCTGCTCCAGACCCGCTTCGACCTCGCCGGCGCGCAGGAGCTGCAGGCCCAGGTCCACATCAAGGCCCTTGATGGACGGATCGTCGGTCTCCGACGCCCGCTCGATGAGCGCCTGGCCTTCCTCCAGCTCGCCGCGGGCAACCTTGATGCGTGCGAGCAGCCCCAGCAGATCAGATCCCGGATCCGGGGCCTCCGCCGAGAGCTCTTCGAGGGCGCGCTCAGTCCCGTCGAGGTCCCCGCTCCTCAGGCGCGCATAGGCGAGCATCCGCTTCGCCTGCTCCCCGTAGGGAAAGTCCGCGCCGATCCGCGAGAGATACTCGGCCGATCGGGCCCACTCCTCACGCTCGAACAACAGCACCCCCAGAGCGTAGGCCGCCCCGGTATGGCCCGGGTCCGCGGTCAGCACCGTCTCCAGGGCGGATCGGGCCTCACGCAGATGGCCCTCCCTCAGCGCCAGCAGACCCTCGATGAAGCTGACCTCCGGATGATTGCGCACCCGGGTCTTGACCGCGGCCAGGTCCTCTCGGGCACCCGTGATATCACCGAGCAGAATGCGTGCCTGGGCACGCTTGAGCTGGAAGGCCCCGCCGGCCACCGGACTGGCATCCACCGCCCGACCGTAGGCCCGCTCTGCCTCGGCAGCCCGACCCTCCGACAGCTCCAGGTCCCCGAGCAGTGTCCAGGCAGTCACGGGGGCCTGCCCGCTGTCGAGCACGGGCTGGAGGCGCCGGCGGGCCTTCTCCGGCTGTCCAGCCGACAGCGCAAGCCGCGCCATACCTACCTGAGCGCGCGCATTGCCGGGATCGCTCGCCAGGGCCTCGCCATAGAGCGAGCGTGCCCTGTCGCGCTCGCCCAGGCCGAGCGCCGCATCACCCCGGATGGCCCGCAGCTCGGCGGCCCGAGAAGGCGCTGCCAGACCCCCGTACTCCAGAGACAGGGCGTCCTGGAACCGCCCCTGCATGAGCAGCGCCCTCCCGAGTGCCGAGACCAGCTCGGGCGTGTCCATGCCCAGATCCTGCGCTTTGCGAAGCTCCGCCTCGGCCGCCGCCCCCTGAAGCAGATCCAGATACGCTTGGGCCAGCAGAAGCCGGCTCTGCGGGTCGCGCGGATTGCCCTGGATCGCGTTCTTCAGCGCGATGACGGCAGCGCGGGGCTGCCCTTCGGCGAGGCTGGCGCGGGCCTGGTCGATGTCTTCGCTTGCCGACGGGCCGGGCGGGTCGCCAAACCCTGCGAGCAACGAGATTGCCAGACAGGCACCTGCGACCCGCCAAACGGACGATTGCGACCACCGGCGATGGCTCACATTGCACTCAACGTAGGTGAGAGCATGCGCCCCCTTTCCCACCGCCCGTGCTGCGTCCTGTCCTGCCTTCGAAGGAGCAGGCCTTGCCAGGCTCGCGACGCGTAGAGGACGCTCCCCCTGCCAGACCGCCGAGCCCCCTGCCTCCGGCCTCGACCCATAGCTGCATTCGAGGGCGCCCCCCTCAGCAGGTACTCGCTTTACGCACATGGACTAGGTTCCCCCCCTCCCGACACCATCGGCGGCATTTCGGCTGCCCACCACCCTTCGCGGCGCAGTCCCTGCACGGCACCGCACTCGAGCCGCTCGTGGCGCCGGCGCACGCCCTCGCGCTCCCGGCTGCACGATTCCCGCGGCCGCCTTCGCCGCAGCGGCGATATCTGTGAAACCGGTCCTTTCCAAGTCTATCTGTCCGCCCTAGGGTTGGCCACCGGCTGACTTGCAGACCCGGCGCCCGAGGGCAACGGAACAGAAGCGGCAGCGTATATCATGAGTCAATCCAGGTTTCGGTTCGTCCGTCTCGACCCTTCGCACGCCCGTCCCTGCTTCAGGCTTCGCTTCGAGGTCTACTGCCGGCAAGCTGCCCTTATTCCGGAGGCCCACTGCCCGGATGGAATCGAGCGCGACGTCCACGATGACAACGCCATCCACCTAGGGGCTTACGATTCCTTGGAGCGGCTTGTCGGCACCGTGCGCATTCTGCGCGCGTCCGCGGGGCCCTTGCCGATCTTCAGTCACTGCAAGGCCTCTGCCATACGATTGCCCGGACAGTTCCATCATTCTGACATCGCGGAGATATCCAGGCTTGCGGTCTGCAAGGCGCTTGGTCGAAGGGGGAACCGAGCGGGGGCTGGACACTCGTGTTACGACCACCGCGATGATCACTCCTCGCAGCGGAGCTCGTATGGCACCAGCCGGGTGGCAAACGAGAGGTATCAGGTCTTGGCAGGACTGGTACGCACAGGCTATCAGGTATCGAAGCGCGAAGGGATTCGTTGTTGGATCACGGCGATGGAGCCTTCCCTGCAGCGACGACTCAGACGGATCGCCTTCCACTTCGAGAAAGTCGGCGCTGCCTTCGATTACTACGGCACGGTATGGCCATACGCGCTGAGCGTCGAGGCGTTCGAGCGCACGGCGCAGATCGAGCACCCTGAGATGCTCAGCGAGTACGCGCGGGGGCTGCCGAGGAATCTGCACTCGTCCATCGACCCTCCCCCGCTTCTGCGCTGAACCGACCGGCCCGGCCGACTGGCATTTCAGGGCAGCACGCCAGATTGGAGGACCCGGCCAACGACCCATGGTCGCCTAAAGGCCGACGGTCGATGGGTCTCCGGTCATGGCGCTGAGATCGAGATCGGCGGTACACTCCGGCCACAGCTCCGGCTCCAGGCCCTGAAGCAGGTATACCAGCACCAGCGGGGCCCGCTTCGCAATGTCAATCTCTCCGCGCTTGATCGAAAGCATATACGGCCTGACAGGCCCATGGTAGTCCACTTCGGGCCCGATGGGCTGGAAACGGATCTGCATCCGCTTCAGCAAGACATAGAGACTGCGCTCCATTGCCACGATCAACGTCGACAAACCATTCCGTTTCGCTTCCTGGTAAATGCTCTTGTACAGCCCGGAGACGATCTCCGGCCAGTACGCGCCCACATGGCTCGACTGTCCGAGTGATGCTGACGGTATCGCCCCGGCGCCTTTGTCTTGGCGAGGCGGGCCGCCGTATCGAGTGTCAGCGGCACGGTGTCGGAACAGCTTTGATACCGCAACGCGCGAGACTTCTCCACAACGGCGCAGTTCCGGATTATCGATATCTCTCAGCCGCTTGTACTCGCGATCCAGCGTGCAATGGCTCATCATCGGAAATCCCTTCTCCGAGAAATGTACCAAGCGCGCGGTGCCCGCGTAGAGCTGCGTGGCCCTGTGGCGGCCGACAAAATGGGCCGATTGCCGATCGAAATTGTCGCATTCCCGCCCCTCGGGGTAGTCGCATTGGTTAAGGAACCCCCGTTCGATGCAGTACACCTGATAGCGCAACTGGTAACTCTCGTCCAAGAGTTCCATCCGACCGTCGGCGCTCAGGAATTCGAAGTAGGCTGTCCGGACCGTCCGGTCCGGCCGCTCGACCGACACCTCGGTGCTCTGTGAAGTCATAAGCGGGATATCACCACAGGGCGCCCGTTGTTTCCAGCCGAGATAAGGGCCGCAACGCCGACCGCCGTCACGACCCTTGTCATCCAGACCTAGCCGATGTGCAGGTTGGCGTCAAGTCCAGCGATCCTGCCACGGCGACCTCTCCCCTGCGTCTAACGCCGTGCGCACACGGCTGAGATTGCGGACATGCCCCGAGCGACGTCCATTAACTTTACAGTCGCGTCAGCTGCATCGCCGTCCGTCTCGAGTCGCGGCGCACCCGGGAATTTCTTCGCTTAGTCAACGACTTGGATGCTGTTCACGCCGCTTGCCCTCCGGTGCCGCTTTTCCTCCGGCACCGAAGTGCAGCGCGCGAGAGCGGGCTGCTGTCAGTATTCTTTACACGCCCCGCAAGGCCGCCTCGGCGTAGCAACGCTATCCAACTGTTTTAATAAGTAAAACCCGTTCTGGCATGCAACATGCATCAGCAATAAGCCAAGTGGCGGGGGCGCCTCGGCGGCATCCGCCAAGCTGTCGCAGTAGCAGTCACAGGAGAACAGGGCTATGAGCGTAACTGGTGGGGCGATTCTTAGGGAGAGGGGAAAGATGCATGCAAGACAGTATACGCGGCCGTTGCTGGCGGCGTTGTTTATACTCTCTGCTGGCTACGTTACTCAGGCCAATGCCGTTCCTGTGTTCAACATCGATAACAACGGCGGTTTTCTCCAAGGTTCAGAAAACCCGGCCATCATCGACTTTTCCGAACCTAAGGCATCACCTCCCTCCCCTGCCAATACCTTCCGGACAATCGAGTGGATAAGTGGCTCATCGCCACAGAGCATGTTGAATGTCGATACGGTGGGTGACACCACGGTCGATGCCGAGGGTGGACCGGTCGTCATCTCCACGCTCACCCATAACAATGCCGTTATACCTGGCGGTACCACGTGGACAATCACGGCGCGGTCGAACTTTCAGCTGTTGGACCCGACCGACACTACGGTACTCGTCGATCTCCCCAACAGCGACGAGATGATCGCGTTTCTCGAGACGACTAATGACGGATCATGCAACGACCAGGGCCTCAATGGCGTTCTTTCCAATAATCTGGTCGGGTCAAACTGTGACGATATGTACGATGTTCTGCTCGCCGACTTCGCCGGTGATAACCAGATCTTTGGATATAACGGCCAGAATTATCTCCTGACATTTGGCCTTCTTCCAGGCCTAGGTACCGACTTCGAGTTCATTACCGGTGCCGACGGCTTCGACTATATCCGGGTATATGCGGGTGAAGACGGTGAGTCCGTATTCAACGTTACCGTGGAGGTAACACGAGTCGTCCCCGTGCCGGGCTCATTGGCCCTGATGGGAATAGGGCTGACGGGATTAGGGTTTGGAGCTGCACGGGCACGCAAGCGCAAACAAAATCATTGATTCCCGTTTTAAGCCGTACGCCAGTAACGCAGAGGGCGGCCGATTGGCCGCCCTTTCCTTATGAGCTCATGTGATGGCAGCTCGTCCAAAACGAGTAGCCACGGGCCCAAATGCCGGCCCACGAAGTGCCGCCGCCGATCCGCCGGTGCCGGGCTGACCTTCCCAAGCCTGCCGCGCCGAAGTGGCATGCGCATGAATGGGCATGCGGAGATCGATGGCCCGTCTGCGGCAGCTTGGCCGGCAGCCTCCCGAGCACTCGGCCGCCTTTCTCCGCTTCACTTGATCGACCGCCTGTCGTGCGCTACGGTTTTTCGATTTAGGGTGACAAGAAAAACTGAACCGGCCATGGTGAGGCGATGCTCGACTACCAGACGTTGACCCTGCGCAACCGGGGCTATGTGACGCCGCAGGTCCAGGAGAAGATCCGTTCGACGCGTCTTCTCATTGCGGGGTGCGGAATCGGCAGCTCGTTCGCCGAAACGGCGGTCAGGCTCGGCTTCCAGCACTTGACATTGGTCGACGGTGACGTCGTGGACGGACACAACCTGAATCGCCAGGACTTCACGGCAGCGGATATCGGCCGGCCCAAGGCGCAGGCCCTTGCGGATCGTCTGCGCGCGATCAATCCGACCCTGTCCGTGCAGGCAATCCCCGCGAATCTCGACGCGCACAACACCGGGGAGATCGTCGCCGATGCCGACCTCGTCTTCGACACCATT
>JASFUT010000183.1:0-6737 GCA_050050175.1 Chromatiales bacterium | reverse complement strand
GCCGGCCCCGACCGTCGTTTCGGTACAGGGGACGATCTCGCGCGCGAGGGAAAGCTTTGAGAAGGCAAGTAGACAGTAGACGGTAGACAGTAGACAGGGACAAAGCGGGAGACGGGGCCCGCTGTTCGTGGGAGGCGCCTGCAGGCGGCGCAAGCGTTGCCCACCAACGGCGTCGCGGCCTGAATGGCCGCTCCTTCTGCGTAAGGCCGATCGAGAGCGGTCCGGATACAGGAGCCGGTCTCGACCGATCACCCCGTTAGCGCCTCGCTTCCGGCTCGAAGCGCACGGGCTCGAGGGACCAGCGGCGCCGCCCGGCACTGAGGACGACCAGGGACGGGCCGCCGAAGGTCCGGCCGCGCCCGCCGGCCCCGGGATTCACGATCCAGGGCTCCTCGGCCTGATCGCACACCAGGCGGTGGCTGTGCCCGTATACCACGAGCCGGGCGTCGGCATAGCGGCGCCGGAGCCTGGCGTGGCGGCGGCCGGCCGGGTTCACCCGATCGCCGTGGACCACCACCAGGCGGCCTCCGGGGAGGTCCAGGCCGGCCTCCGCGGGCAGGGCGGCGAGCAGGGCGCGTTCCCCCTCGGGCCACTTCGCCGGCACGTCGTTGTTGCCGGTCACCGCCACCAGGGATCGGCGGGGCGCCAACGCCTCGAGCACGCCCCGGTTTCCGATATCCCCCGCGTGCACGGCAAAGTCGCAGCCCCGGACCACCTCGGCGATCCGCGGATCGAGCACCCCGTGTGTGTCGGAGACCAGCGCGACCCGGACCACGCGGGGGGCCTTCAGTCGCCGACGGTGAGCACCAGCTTGCCCTGGTTGTGCCCCTCCTCGAGCAGCCGGTGAGCTGCGGCGGCCTCCTGCAGGGGAAAGGTCCGCCCGACCTCGACCCGCAGCTCGCCGCTCTCCATCAGATCGCCGCAGCTTCGCAGGATCTCGCCCTGGTGGGCCCGCGCCTCGGGGAGGTCCTCGACCATGGGAGTGAGCATGAGCTCGAAGCCGATGCGCAGGTTGCGCGCGCGGGCGTCCTTCCACTCCATCTCCGGGCCGGGATCCAGGAGCGTGACCAGATCGCCGTAGTGCGCGACCGCCGGCATCGTCCGGCGGAATACGTCCGGCCCCACCGTGTCCAGGGCCAGGTCGACGCCGCGGCCGCCGGTCCAGGCCTCGACCGCCTCCACCAGGTCCTGGTCCCGATACCGGATGACCTCGTCGGCGCCCAGATCGCGCACGAAAGCCGCCTTCGCGTCGGTGCTCACGGTGGTGCAGACCCGAGCCCCGGCATGCCGGGCGAGCTGGATCGCCACGTGTCCGACGCCGCCGGCCCCCGCGTGGACGAGCACGGACTGGCCGGCGGCCAGCCGGGCCCGGTCGAAGAGGGCCTCCCAGGCGGTGAGCAGCACCAGGGGCGCCGCGGCGGCCTGGGCAAAATTGACCGACGCGGGCATGGGCTGCGCGGCAACTTCCTCCACCAGGGTGTACTCGGCGTAGTTGCCCTGCTCCCGGCCCAGCCCTCCGTTGCAGAACCAGACCCGGTCGCCCGGGCGCAAGCGGGTCACCCCCGCGCCCACCTCCACCACCTCGCCCGCGCCGTCGCAGCCGAGAACCGCCGGCAGCGCGTCGGGAAAGAGCAGGCCGCGGCTGCGCAGCTTGGTATCGATCGGATTGATGCCGGCCGCGCGCAGCCGGACCTTGATCTGGGTCGAAGAGCCGATGTGCGGCTCCTCCAGTTCGCGGGGCTCGAGCACCTCGGGCCCACCCGGCCGGGTCATCACAACGGCTTTCATGGCCACCTCCATCGCTCTGTCGTCGTCTGCGCACGCCCAGGTGCGGCGCACGCCCCTGGGCGTTGTCGCAGATACCGGCCCTTGAATCAACGCCAGGCGGGCCCGGTTCCCGTCCGTGCGGACGACTGGCGTCGGCGGGGGCTCTCGGCTGCCCGGCGACGGGTACAATGGGCACCGACCGGCTCGGGGGCCCCGCCCCCTGCCGTTGACCGCGGACCTGCATCACGACAGCCCGATGGATCCCGTTGAAGCGATTCAGACCCACCAGTCCGAGCTCAGGCAATGCCGGCGCTGTCCGGACATGATCCGGCCGGTGGTTGTGGGAGAGCCCGCAGTCTCTCCCGTTATGCTCATCGGCCAGGCACCGGGAGAGAAGGAAGGACCGGCCGGCCGGCCCTTCGCCTGGACCGCGGGCAGGACCCTGTTCCAGTGGTTCGCCGGGATCGGGCTCGAGGAGGCCGCGTTCAGGCGCCGGGTGTACATGGCCGCCGTGTGCCGCTGCTATCCGGGCAAGGCCCCCAAAGGCGGCGATCGGGTGCCGTCGCGCACCGAGATCCGCAGCTGCGCCCCCTGGATGCGCGCGGAGATGCGCATCCTGCGGCCGCGCCTGATTCTGCCCGTGGGGCGCCTGGCCGCGGCGCGCTTTCTCAGCTTCGGGCGGCTCACCGATGTCATCGGCGAGGCGCACCGGGCGCCGGATCTATGCGGCCGGGCGGTGGACGTCATCCCGCTCCCCCACCCCTCCGGCGCTTCGCCCTGGCACCGCGTGGAGCCCGGCAAGGCGCTGCTCGAGCGCGCCCTGGTGCTGATCGGCGAGCATCCGGCCTGGCGGGCGATTCTGGATTGAGCACCCTTCGCGCCCCCGATCTGCTGGTGGACGGTCCGGAAGGGGCGCGCCGGACCCTGGTGCTCGCCCACGGCGCCGGGCAGGGCATGGATTCGGCGTTCATGCAGACCATGGCCGGGCTCATCGCCCAGGGCGGTGTCCAGGTCGTCCGATTCGAGTTCCCCTACATGGCCGAGCGACGCCGCACGGGCGTGAAGCGGCCGCCGGACCGGGAGGCGGCGCTGCTCGACGCCTGGCTGCAGGTGCTCCAGCGCATGGAGGCGGCCGGGACCCCGCGATCTGCAATCGCGATCGGTGGCAAGTCCCTGGGCGGCCGCATGGCGAGCCTGCTGGTGGACGAGCAGCACCTCGCCGCTCTGGTGTGTCTGGGGTATCCCTTTCACCCGCCGGGCAGGCCCGATCGTCGGCGCACCGCCCACCTGGAGGGCCTGCGGACACCCACCCTGATCTGTCAGGGCGCCCGCGACCCCTTCGGCCGGCCCGCCGAGGTCGAGGGCTACCGGCTCTCCCCGGCGGTGAGGATCCAGTGGATCGACGACGGCGACCACAGCTTTCGGCCGCGCAAGGCATCCGGCCTGAGCGAGGAGCAGAACCTCTCGACGGCGGCCCGAGCGGTGCTAACCTTTCTTTCCGGACTCGGCTGAGGCTGCGGCCTCGCGGCCGGCGGCTACAACCATTGAGGGAGGCCATGCCATGCGATCAATCCTTGCCGTAGTCGGTCTGCTCCTGGCGTTCCAGGCATCTGCGGAGATCCGGAGCGAGGCCGTCAGCTACCGGGACGGCGACACCGATCTGACCGGGTGGCTCTACTGGGACGATGCCGCGGGCGAGCGCCGCCCGGGGGTGATGGTGGTGCACGAGTGGTGGGGGCTCAACGACTACGCCCGCAAGCGCGCCCGCATGCTCGCCGAGCTGGGCTACGTCGCCTTCGCGGCGGACATGTACGGCGACGACCGTGTCACCGAGCATGCCGCCGACGCACAGGGCTGGATGCAGCAGATCACCGCCAACGTCGAGGCCTGGCAGCGCCGCGCCCTGCGCGGGCTGGAGGTGCTGCGCGCCAGCGAACGGGTGGACGAAGGCCGTCTTGCCGCCATCGGCTACTGCTTCGGCGGCGCCACCGTGATGCAGATGGCCTACGCGGGCGCCGATCTGGACGGGGTGGTGAGCTTCCACGGCTCGCTGCCGGCGGCCACGGAAGAGCAGCAGCAGAAGATCCGCACCCACGTCCTGGCGGCCCACGGTGCGGCGGACAGCTTCGTGCCTCGTGAGAAGGTCGCTGCCTTCACCGACGCGCTGAGCGCCGCCGGGGTGGACTGGGAGATGGACGTCTACGGCGGTGCCCGCCACGGATTCACCAACCCGGAAGCAGCGAAGTACGGCCTCGAGAACGTCCAGTACGACCCGGTGGCGGACAGGCGGTCCTGGGCGCGCATGAGGGACTTCCTGGCTGAGGTCTTCGCCCCGTGACGGAGGTGGCGGTGGAGCACTGGGACGAGGCCATGGACGGCGACCTCAACGAGGCCAATATGCGCCGCAAGCTGGCGGCTCGGGGCTACAGCGTCTCGCGCTACGTCTATCCGCCGGGGACCCGCTTTCCGGATCACGACCACGCCGTGGACAAGATCGACGGTGTCTTGTCCGGACGCTTCCGCATGGCCATGCACGGCCGAACGGTGGTGCTCGAGGCCGGCGATCTGCTGCCGGTCCCCCGGGGCGCTGTGCACAGCGCCGAGGTGGTGGGCCGGGAGTCGGTAGTCAGCCTGGATGCGGTTCGCCGCTGAGGTGGTATTCGAGGAGTACAGCTTCGGGCGGCTCCGGGTTGACGGCGAAACGTACAGCCGCGACCTGATCCTCTCCCCCGGCGGCGTCATCGACGCCAGCTGGTGGCGCCGGGAGGGACACAGTCTGGACCCGGCCGATCTGGACCGCGCGGTGGCCGCGCGCCCCCGCATTCTCATCGTGGGAACAGGCTTCTACGGCCGGATGGAGGTCCCTGAGGCGACCCGGACATGGCTCCGGAGCCGGGGCATCGAGCTGCGGGCCCTTCCCACCGCGGACGCCGTGCGGGAGCTCGACCGGCTCCAGGGCGAGTGCGCAGACCTGGTGGCGGCCCTGCACCTCAGCTGCTGAGCGCGTCCTCCTCCATCGAACGTCGCTCGAGCCACTCACCGGGAATCCGGGGGGTGGGTGGCGTGCGGTTCTCATACGGCCCTTGACGCTTCCCGAGCCGGCGTATGCCCCCTTCGGCGACGCTCCGAGGCGCTTGAGGCGCCGCCCCCGTCTATCTCCTACTTCGTACCGTCCGCCAGCAGCTCTGGATCGCAGATCCACCCCTCCACGGGGTCCGCGTCCTGCGGAATGCCCCAGCCGCGGTCCCGCCGCCTCCAGGCCCAGGCCGCCTGGATGGCGCAGAGCAGGGCGTCCAGGCCGTCGGCCGAGCCCTCGTCGGCCAGCCGTCTGCGATCTGCACGGCCCAGCACCAGGCGCACGCCGTAGCGCTCGCGGAGTCGCTCGGATGCGAGCCCGGCGATGATCTCCTCGCGGGCATCGCGCCTGGCCTGTGTGCGGCGCGCGGGGCTGTCGTGCTTGTAGGGACGCCGGCCGACCAGATGGCGGACCGTCAGCGCCGGGTAGGTCTCCAGGGCGGTGCGGGGGTCCCGGGTGGGACGGCAGGGCGGCAGGCTCAGCGCGCTCGCCAGCAGGCGGGGGGCGCCGCGCAGGAACATCCGGCCCACGGGGACACCGTACAGGGTCATCGGGCTGCGCGCGTCGGCCAGGGCGTCGGTTCGCCGCAGGTGCTGCTTGTCGCCGGCCGGCCTCGCCGCCCGGTAGTCGCCGAGCAGCCTCTCCCAGCCCTTCATGCCCAGGGAGGCGGCCCTGGGGACGTATGCCCTCCACTCTCCCGGCCAGCCCAGGTTGTCGATCAGGCGCCTGGGCTGACCGAAGGGGAAGTCCATGCCGGCGACCCAGGGACCGGCACTGGCGAGCCAGTCGTCGAAGCCCGCGAAATCCGTAAAGGCATGAATGCCCTCCGGCACCAACCGCTCGCCGCGGAGCAGGCACGCCGCGCAGGTGATGGGCTTGGCGCGCCGCGGCGCGCTCGTGAAGTCGACCCCGAAGACGCGCACGGGCCGGTTCGGGGCTCCCTCAGCGCTGATAGGTGCCTATCAGCTCGGCCTGGTCCAGCACCTGCCCGTCCATGGCCTCCAGGACCTGCGCCTTCGTGGGCTGCTCCAGGTCGGGCAGGCGTGCCCCGAGGGCGTAGAGCTTGTGAAAATAGCGGTGCCGCCCGATCGGGGGGCAGGGGCCGCCGTAGCCCGTTCGCTTCCAGTCGTTCTGGCCCTGGCCCGTGCCTTCCGGCAGGTCGGCCTCGGCGATGCCCGCCGGCAGCGCCGTGAGATCCGCAGGCAGGTTGAACAGCACCCAGTGGACGAACGTCATTCTCGGCGCAGTGGGGTCGGGGGCGTCCGGGTCGTCCACGATGAGCACCAGGCTCTCGGTTCCTTCGGGCAGGTCGGTCCAGGCCAGGGGGGGTGACCGGTCCTCGCCGTCGCACGTATGGATCTTCGGTATCTCCTCGTTGTTCTCGAACGCCTCGGATGTCAGCTTCATGGGTCTCCTCCTTGGGTGTGCTTCGGCTTATCGATCCATGATGAAGCCTCGGAGCGCCCAAGGCCAAGGGGGATTGTCCCTAGTGCGATGTGCCTCTGTCGCATCCCATCGACGGCTGGCGATATCCGGCGCTCCGGGGACCCGCAGAAGGCGATCCGGGCGCAACGGGTCGGCCCGTTGAAACCGGCCGCTGGCAAGGCTTATCGCGTGGCTCAGCCCCCTGTTGAGTGCTCGGTCCCATACAAATCGTTCGTTTCAGCGTGCCTGGGCGGGTCTGCACCTAGGCGCACGAGTGAAGCCCTAGCCATCGCTAATGCGAGCGAGTGCAACAACGGTGCGGACCCGCCCAGGCTCGTCCTGCGGAAGCCCCTCGCATGGGCCAATGCTGCGTTGCGCCCCTTGGCAATGGGATCACCATTCCCTGCGGGACGCGCCTTGCCTTGGCCCATGGGAGGGGCTCTGAAGCAAACGATTTGTATGGGACCGA
>JASFUT010000182.1:0-6749 GCA_050050175.1 Chromatiales bacterium | reverse complement strand
CCCCGTCCGTGAGGGCGGCGACGGTGAAGCCGATGTCGTCGGCGTCCATGCCGAGCTCCGCCGCCCGATCCCAGTCGGGGTGCACCTCCACCAGCGGCTGGGAGAGGGACAGGGTGGGCGGGTCGGCCTGGATTCGCGGGTTGCCGAAGACCTCCTCGGCCCGCCGGTAGGCGGCGAGCGCCGTCTCGTAGATGCCCGCCAGGCGGGGACCGGAGATGTCGAGGTTGATGCTGCGCGTGCCCCCGTCGTTGCTGGTGATGATCGAGCCGCGGGTGGCGAAGGCCCGCATGCCCGGGTACTCCTCGTACTTGCGGGTGACCGCCTCGATCAGGGCGTCCACCTGGCCCTTGTCCTTGGGCTCGGCGATGATCCGCAGCCCCCCCGGGTCGATGGAGACGATGATGTAGTCCAGGGCCGGCACCTCGGTCTCGCCGCGCTCGAACTGCTCGGGGGAGTCGTCCAGGTAGGGGAGGAAGTGGTCCTGGATCTTCCGGCCGATGGCGCTCATGGTCTGCAGGTTGTAGCCCGGGGGGGCGTGCATGCGGGCGAAGATCTTGGGCTCCTCGCCCGGGGGCAGATACTCCGCCGGCGGCGTGAGCCCGACGATGATCCCGGCGCTCGCCGCGGCGATGCCGCCGACGGTGAGCAGGCGCCGCAGCCGTCCGCCGATGAGCCAGCCCACACCGGCCACCACCCGGGCCCCGAGCCCCCGGGTGCCGGTTCCCGGCGCGTCCTCGCCGGCCGGGCGGAAGGCAAAGTGCGCCGCAGCGGTGGGGATCACGGTGATGGCCACCAGCATCGACGCGAGGATGGAGGCGGACACGGCGATGGCGATGTCCGAGTAGAGCTGGCCCGCCTCCTCGCGGATGAACACGATGGGGATGAACACCAGCACCGTGGTCAGGGTGGAGGCGAGCACCGCGGGCCAGACCCGCTGGACCCCCGCCACGGCCGCGCGCAGCCGGTCGAGCCCCCGGCGGCGCTCCAGCTCGATGCTCTCCAGGACCACGATGCTGTTGTCCAGCGTCATGCCGATGGCGAAGGCCACGCCGGCCAGGGAGATCACGTTGACCGTCCGCCCCGCCAGGAGAAGCCCCAGAAAGGCCGCGATGGTGCAGATGGGGATTCCCACGACGCCGATCAGGGTGGCGCGGGCGGAGCGCAGGAAGGCGAACATCACCAGCGTCGCCAGCACCGCCCCGAGGGCCAGGTTGCGCCAGACCGTGGCGATGGACTGCTCCACGTAGACCGTATCCGTGGCGTTCAGGGCCAGCTCCATCCCGGCGGGGGCGAGCACCTCACGGTTGATGGCGTCCACCTCGGCCAGCATGGCGTCCTTGATGTCGATGACGTTCGAGCCCAGCTCGCGGTTCACCGCCAGGGTCAGCACGGGCTTGCCGTTGACGAAGGACTCGCGCCCGATCTCGAAGTGGTCGAGGCGCACCCGCGCCACGTCCCCCAGGCGCAGCACCGCGTTGCCGCGCCGGGCCAGGATCAGCTCCTCGAGCTCCGCGGCACTGCGGAAACGGCCGATGGTGCGGAGCAGATAGCGGCGCTTGCCGGCGTCGAGCTCGCCCCCGGAGACGTCGCGGTTGCGCGAGGTGAGCGCCTCTCGCACGTCCGCCACGGTCAGTCCCCGCTCGGCCAGCGCGGCCGGGTCCACCAGGACCTGAATCTGCCGCTCCGCCCCGCCCCAGAGCTCCACCCGCGAGACCCCGGGCACGTTCTCCATGCGCGTGCGCACGTTGTCGTCCACGAAATCACGCATCATGTCCATGTCCAGGCCCCTCGGGTTCCCGTCCACGGGCGTGACCCGGAAGTACATGAACGAGTTGCTGGAGAAGGCCTCGGCGAAGATCCGCGGCTGGTCCACGTTGAGGGGATAGGAGGGCACCTGGCTCAGGGCGTTGTTCACCCGGATCAGTGTGTCGCTTATGTCGACGCCGTAGGGAAACTCCAGCTCGATCCGCGCCTGGCCGGAGGAGGCGGTGGAGATCATGCGGTGCAGGCTGGGGATGCTGCGCAGGTACTCCTCCTGCTCGATCAGGATCTCCTGCTCGATGTCCTGGGGCGTGGCGCCCGGCCAGGACGTGCGGACCGTAATGGTGCGCACCTCCAGGTCGGGGATCATCTGGATGGGAATGCGCAGGGCGGCCACCAGGCCGAGCACGCAGACCACCCCCACGATCACCGTCATCAGGGTGCCGCGCCGCGCCAGCGCCTCGAAGGCGCGCGAGCCCTCGCCCGCCCGTCCGGCGGCTGGTTTCGGGGCACCTTCGACGCGGTGCTCAGCCATCGTCCCGGACCCGGACCTCCTGGCCTTCCTGGAGGGTCTCGTTGCCGCGCACCACCACCGGGACGCCGGCTTCCAGGCCGGAGGCGATCTCCACCCGTCCCGCGAAGGTCTTGCCGATCTCCACCTGGCGCTCGCTTACCCGCCGGGTCTCCCCGGTGCCTTCGGCCACCCAGACCGAGATGCGCCCGTCCGGATACCGGATGAGGGCGTCCCTCGGGACCGCCAGCCCGTCGCGCCCCGTGCCCAGGCGCAGGGTGGCCCGGGCGGACATGCCCGGGGTCATCCGGCGCTCCCCGTTGTCCAGGGCCACGCGCGCCAGGAAGGTCCGGGCGCTGGGGTCGCTGACCGGCACCACCTCCCCGATGGCGCTCTGCAGGCGCAGCTCGGGCAGGGCGTCCAGTCGCACGCCGACGGGCGTGCCCCGCTTCACGCGCCCGAAATAGGACTGGGGCACCTGCAGGTCCAGGCGCAGGCGGTCCACGGCCACCAGTTCCATCACGGGGGTGTCCGGGCCCACCCATTCACCCAGATCGGTCATGCGCCGCGCGACCACGCCGCCGAAGGGCGCCTCGAGGCGGTGGCGCTCGAGAACGGCGGCGCGGTGCGCCGTCTCCGCCCGGCGGCGATCGAGCACGGCGGCGTCCCGGCGGACCTCCGCCTCCAGGGCCCGGACCTGGGTGTCCGCCACGCTGTTGCGCCTCGCCAGATCCTCGACCTCGCTGAGCCGCCGACGGGCGTCCGCGAGCTCGACCTCCGCCTCGCGCCGCGCTGCCCGGGCCTGATCAAGGTCCAGGCGGGCCAGCTCGTCGTCCAGCTCGATCAACGTATCCTCCGCGGACACCTCGGCGCCCGCGTCGACGGCGATCCTGGCCACCCGGCCTTCCACCTCGGTGGCCAGACGTGCCGCGAGGGGGGAGGTCAGGGTGCCGGTGAGGCTCAGCTCCTCGACGATCTCCGTGCGCTCCGCCGGGGCGATCCCCACCGGCGGGGGCTCCTGGGCCCGGGCGGGGACGGCTGCCAGCGCGAGCGCAAGGCCCATCGCGAGCCCTCGTCGGCCGGGACGGATCAGTGGGGACGGATCAGCCATGGCGGCGTCTTCGCTCCTTGGGTCCGCAGGTCGTCGGGCAGCCGCCCGTCGCGCACGGCGATTACCCTGGTATCACGCCAGCCGAAAGCATACACCCGCGCGCAAGGCCCGTTCCCCGCCGGTGGACGCGGAATATGACGCCGAGGCTAACGGATCATTCGGCAGGTTCGCCGGCGGGCGGGGCCGACCCCCGGCCGCATGGGACCCCTTCGGCCGGTCCGGCTTGCGGACCCGCGCCGAGCAGGCGCTCCGCGTTGCCGTAGGCGAGCCGCCGGGCCACATCCCGCGGGAGCTGCGCGAGCCAGCCGCGGATGCGGGCGGCCACCGTGTCGAACCTCTCCCATCGCTTCACCCAGTGGGTGTCCACGCCCACGACGAAGCGCTCGGCGTGGTCGGTGAACAACGCCCGCCACTCGGGAAGGATGCGGCCCCCGGGTGCGATGCGCTCGTCGCGCACCGAGGTGTCCAGACAGAGGCCCTGCGGGTGGCGCGCGAGCACCGCCCTGATGGGCCCCGGCTCCGGCCGGGTGCCCATGTGGGCCCACAGGACCCTGACCTGAGGTGCGATCCCGAAGACGGTGTCGATCACCTCGGCGTCGCCGTGCACCTGCAGTACCAGCCCGCGCTCCGCGGCGATCTCGACGATGCGCCTCAGCACGGGGCTGTGCCTGTCGGCCGCGAAGATGTGGATCTCTCCGATGCCGCGGTAGATGCCCGCATCGAGCCAGCGCTCCACCCGTGCGGGCAGTGTCGGATCGTGCATCCAGTCGCGCTTTTCCGCTGGGTCGCGGTAGACGCTCAGGAAGGGCAGGATCCGCTCCGGCGCCTCCCGGTAGAGGGCCTCCAGGCTGCCTCCCGCGCGGCCGGAGACGACGGCCTGGTCCACGCCGTTGCGATCCAGGACGTCCAGGATTGCCGCCGGACCGAGCCGCTCGGCGTCCTCGGCACTGTAGTGGAGATGGGCGTCGAACAGCGGTATGCGGCCCTGCGCCGCCGCAGCGGCGCCCGCCATGAGGACCAGCACCGCGAGGGTGCCCCCGGACCACAGGCTCACGGGGAATCCGGCTCCCGGCACACCACCCGGTTGCGACCCGCCTTCTTGGCCTCGTACAGGGCCGCATCCGCCGATCTCAGCAGCTCCTCGGGGGTCCGCTCCGTCCCGCTCAGGGCCGCGACGCCGATGCTCAGGGTCACCCGGGGCGACGCCCCGTCGGGGGCCTCCACCGGCTCGTCGGCCACCCGCCTGCGAATGCGCTCGGCCAGCTCCAGGGCCGCGGCGACATCGGTGTGCGGCATGATGACCAGGAATTCCTCGCCCCCGTACCGGGCGAGCTGATCGGTGGTCCGGACGATCGCCGCGATCCGCGACGCCACCGTCTTGAGGGTCGCGTCGCCCACCTGGTGGCCGTAGCTGTCGTTGAGCTCCTTGAACCGGTCGAGATCGAGCATCAGCACCGACAGGGGCACGCGATAACGGTCCGCCCGGGCGACCTCTTGGGCCAGGCGGCGTTCCAGCTCGCGCCGGTTGTAGACCCCGGTCAGGGGGTCCCGCGTCGCAAGCCGCTCCAGCTCGGCCTGCATCCGCCGCCGCTCGCTGATGTCCTGGAACGACACGATGGCACCGATCAGCGTGTCTCCGCTCTGCAGGGGCGCCGCGGTATAGGCGACGGGGATCAGCCCGCCGTCCCTGCGGGCGAAGTACTCGTCGTCCACACGGTGGACGTTCTCGTCCGACAGGGCGCGCCGGGCCGCGCAGAGCTCCGGCGGCACGGGGGTGCCGTCCTTTCGGAAGTGGATCAGCCCGTGCAGATCACGCCCGCAGAGCTCCTTCTCGCTCCAGCCCAGCAGGCGCTCCGCCTCGGGGTTGGTCATGGAGACCCGCCCCTCGAGGTCCGTGACCAGCAGGCCCTCGGCGAGGTCCCGGGTGATGCTGCGCAGCCTCTTCTCGCTGTCCCGCAGGGCGGTGGACGCGTGGCGGCCACGCACCCAGGCGCGCGCTCCCGCCAGGCTGGCGATGAGGGCGAGGCCGAGCAGGATGCCGAGCTGGAGCGCCCCCGACACCAGATGCTTGTGCACCAGCCGGGCCCGGGTCGCGGGCGTGATCCGGGTCCCCACCTGCCAACGGTAGCCGCGCATCCCCACCTCCGAGGCACTGGGGGTGTCGGCCTCGGCGGCACCCGTGCTCGAGACCTGGCCCTCGAGCATGGGGAAGACGGCGGTGAAGGTGAACAGCCCCTCGTCGGTGAGGATCTGTCCCTGGTCCGGCGCCCTCAAGGCCGTCCAGGCCCGGGGAAAGGCGGCCGCGAAGCTTCGGCCGTGGTCGAGCATGAACCCCCAGGCATCGGCGGGATCGGGGGCCAGCAGCCAGTAGCCGTCGGCATTGAGCATCCAGGGCTCGCTGACGGAGCTCGCGAGGACCTCCCGGATCCTGTCGGTCAGCCGCAGGGCCAGGTAGTTGAGCAGCAGCACGCCACGCTTGCGACCGGCGCCGTCGAAGACCGGCATCCCGAAGCGGATCATCGGCTTCAACGGTCGTTCCACGCGGCCGCGCTCGATGTTGAGATCCAGGGGGGAGACGAAGACGCCGCCACGCTCCAGGCGGATGCTGTCCTCGAAGTAGTAGCGGCGCGACTTGTCCTGCAGCTGCGCCTGCGGAACCACCGCGGGGTCGCCGCCGTTGAAGTTCACTCGCAGGCGCTCCATCCCGGCGCGGTCGAGCAGGCGTATCTGGTCGTAGAGCCCGGAGCTGCGCGAGAGCGCGAGAAAATCCCGGGCGAGCTCAGACCGCGCTTCCTCGTCGCCGTCGTCCAGATAGCGCCGCAGCGCAGAGGACGCCGCCAGGAACCTCAGGTCGGCCGTCACCACCTCGAACTCCCGCGAGATGTCGGCTGCACCCAGGTCGACCCGGGCGCGCTCGCTGGCGGCCCGGCTCTCGCGCGCGGCGCTCAGGTCGACGTAGTGGAAGCCGCCCACCACCAGAACGAGCACGAGCGCCACCGGCGCAAATATCGTAAGTGCCAGCACCCTGGCCCGCCGGAGGGGCACGCCCGCCCCCGGCGAGGCGGGCGCGCACGGGCGGTCGGCGAAGGGGGTCTGGGCCAAGGGCGTCTTCCGCTCGAACAGGGCAGCCGGCCTGGTACAGCGGCCGAGCGGGAGCCGGCTCCGGAGGCGACGGCCTCGCGGCCCGGCAACCACGCCGGGATCGTCGAGCCCCGTTGTCCGGCCCCTCGGGTCTCAGGCGGTACCGGTCCAAGGCTAGTGCTCGGTCCCATACAAATCGTTCGTTTCAGCGTGCCTGGGCGGGTCTGCACCTAGGCGCACGAGTGAAGCACTGGCCATCGCTAATGCGAGCGAGTGCAACAACGG
>JASFUT010000181.1:0-6778 GCA_050050175.1 Chromatiales bacterium | reverse complement strand
AGCGCTGCGGCCAGGGCGAGGCACCGCCGCCGGTCCAGCTCGCGCACCGGGTGCACCGCGGTCAGGCGCAGCTCACCGCGGGTCAGGGTGCCGGTCTTGTCGAGCAGCAGGTGCGTGGCCCGGGCAAGGGTTTCCAAGGCGTGGCCGCGCGTGGTGAGCACGCCGGAGCGGGTGAGGGCGCCCGTCGCGGCGGTCAGCGCGGCGGGGGTGGCCAGGGAGAGGGCGCATGGACAGGTCACGACCAGCACCGCCAGGGTGATGGAGAACGCCCGGTCCGGTGAGTGCAGCCACCAGTACGAGGCCACCCCCGCGGCGAGCAGCAGCAGCGCGCCGACGAACCAGCCCGCCACGCGGTCCGCCAGGCGGGCCACCCGGGGCTTTTCCGTCTGGGCCCGGTCCAGCAGCCGGATGATGGCGGACACGAGGGTGTCTTCGCCCACCTTCTCCACGCGCATGACCAGAGGACTCTCGACGTTCAGCGTGCCGCCGACCAGCGCGTCGCCCGACTCCCTGGCCCGGGGCAGGCTCTCGCCCGTCAGCAGGGACTCGTCCACCGAGCTCGCGCCCTCCAGCACGGCGCCGTCCGCCGGCACCGTCTCCCCGGGCCGGACCCGCACCCGGTCTCCCGGGACGAGCTCGGCCACCGCCACATCCTCCTCGCCGTCCGCGGTCAAGCGCGTGGCGGTGGCCGGCAGGAGCCGCACCAGCTCTTCCGCCGCCTGCCCCGCCCGATGGCGCGCGCCCATCTCCAGGAACCGGCTCGCCAGGAGGAAGAAGGTGAACATGCACGCCGAGTCGAAGTAGACCTCCCCGCCGCCCGTCACCGTGCCCCAAAGGCTTGCGAGGAAGGCGGCGCCGATTGCCAGGGCCACGGGCACGTCCATGCCCAGCCGCGCGCCGCGCAGGTCGCGCCAGGCCGAGCGGAAGAAGGTCTGGGCCGAATACAGGACCACGGGCAGGGCGATCAGCAGGCTCACCCATCGCAGGAACCCGCGCATCTCGGGCTCCATGCCCGAGTACTCGCCCGCGTAGAGCGCGACGGCGATCATCATCACCTGCATGGCGCCCAGGCCGGCGACGGCCAGGCGCCGCAGGGCCTGGGCGCGCTCCCGGCGGTAGACGTCCTCCTGGCGTCCCGGGTCGAAGGGGTGGGCGATGTAGCCGATCGAGGCGATCGCCTTGAGGATCTCGCTCAGATGGATCCGGCTGTCATCCCAGCGCACCCGTGCCCGGTGGGTCGAGTAGTTCACGCTGAATTCCAGCACCCCCGGCAGCCGGCCCACGTGGTGCTCGTTCAGCCAGACGCACGCGGCGCAGGTGATGCCTTCCAGGATCAGGGAGGCGTGGCGTACGCTGCCCTCGTCCCGCTCGACGAAGCTCTCCTGGAGGCGGTGCTGGTCATAGAGCTCCATGCGGCGCAGGGCCTCGGGGACCAGCTCCGCCGCGGTGGGCGCGGGCGCGGTACGGTGGTCGTAGAAGCCCTCCAGCCCGCCGTCGACGATGGCCCGGGCCACCGCCTCGCAGCCGCGGCAGCACATCTCCCGGGGCTCGCCGCGGATCTCCACCCTGTGCCGGAATCCCGGCGGCACCGGCTCGCCGCAGTGGAAGCAGCGGCGCCCTGGGGGGTCTGCAGCGGGCGGGGTCCGGGTCATTCGGGCGGGGGCCAGGCGCGTGGGCGAGAGCGGGGCATTCTAGCACGCCCCTCCCGGGCGAGCCGACGGGCCGCCCCGGGGCCGGGCGCCCGGGCGATCAGCTCCCGCTTTACGGGGTTATTCCTGGCCCCGGCATCGGTAACATGTTATCGGGAAACGAAAGTTCGGTCGGGGGTGCCGCCGACGCCTGGCGGCCTCGCCACGCCCGATGACCGACCAGCAAGCGGGTGGTCGAGGTGCTGATTTCCGAATGTGATCCCGCCAGTCCGACCTGCCGGTTCATGGCCCGCCCCAACTGCTCGCTTTCGGGGCACGACACGGCCGTGTTCTTCCTCGCCGTGAGTGCGGTGGCCCTGGCGGTTGCCGTCCGGTTCTTCCTGCTGGGCGCCTGGCTGGTGCTGCCCGTAACCCTCCTGGAGGTGGTCGCGCTGGGAATCGCTTTCGCCGTGGTCGCACGCCGGGCACGATACCTTGAGACGATCGATGTCGACGAGGCGGCGGTCTTCGTCATACGACGGGACTGGCGGTCGCAGCACGAGTGGCGATTCCAGCCGTACTGGGTCCGGGTGGTTCTGCAGCCCGACTCCAGCGACTGGTATCCCAGCCGGCTGTACCTGCGCTCGCACGGGCGGACGGTGGAGATAGGGCGCTGCCTGACCAACAGCGAGCGCGCCGAGCTCTTCGAGGGCCTGGGCCGACGCCTGGAGCGGCACCGCAATGCGACCCATTGAATGCAACCGGCCCGCCGAAGAGGCCGGTCGGGCCGGAGCGCTGCGGGACCGGCAAGACCGCGGCCCGGGGGCAGTGCAAACGCACGCGGCTGTCTGGTAAACTGGCGCCCCTTGACCTATAAGCCTGGTATGACTCGGGCAAGAATATCACCGCTTGTAGCGGTCTTTTCGGAATCACCTCTCTAAGGAGTCAGCCGATGAGGAGGCTTTATTTTCTGCTGCCGGACATCGATCTCGCCAAGACCATCGTGGACGAGCTCCTGCTGGCGCGTATCGACGAACGGCACATCCATATTGCGGCCAAAGACCACCACGCCTTGTCGGAGGCCCATCTGCCGGAAGCCAACCTGCTGCAGGAAAGCGATTTCGTCCCGGCAGTCGAGCGCGGTCTCGCGATCGGCGGGGCCACCGGTGTCGTGGCGGGCATCGCGGCGATCACCATAGGCGGCGTGGCCCTGGCGGGCGGCGCGATACTCGGCGTCGGCCTGGCGGGCGCGGGCGTCGGCGCCTGGATCTCGGGCATGATCGGCGTCTCGGCCCCCAGCTCGCGGCTCAAGGAGTTTCAGGCGGCGATCGAGAAGGGCAGCCTCATGATGATGGTCGATGTGCCCAAGGCACGTGTCGACGAGATCGTGGACTTGGTGAAGTCCCACCATCCCGAGGCCGAGGTGGAGGGCACCGAGCCCGTCATCCCCGCTTTCCCCTAGGGCGTCGCGGCGCCCAGACGGCTCCGACACTCGAGTCGAGCGAATCCTCTCGCGGCCGGGGCCGGTCTCCGCCGGGCCCGGCCCGCTCCCGTCTGTGTACCGGACCTTTGGCCCGCTGCCGGGGGGAAGGCGGCCGGTCGCGCCCCAGGGAGCCCGGGGCGATCACCGCGCATCTTCCGGGGGCGGCCGCCGGGCATCGGCGCGGGCCCGAGCCCGCATCGCTCACCACGTCGGCACGCGGCAGGCCCCGTCGCGTACGGGCTGCGGCGGCTCTCCGGACCCGGCATCTACGGCCGCGGGCTTGCGCCCCGTCTCCTGCCTTGCAGAGGGCAGACCAGCCGGTAGAATTGGGCGATTTACGCTTCCACGAGGCCTCAGATGAGCCCTGAGAACGAAGACGAGCGCAAAGCACCCTCTTTCTGGGGCGTGCTGGGCAGCGTGCTGGCGAGCATGTTCGGCGTCCAGAGCAAGCGCAAGCACGAGACGGACTTCACCCGCGGCAAGCCGAGCCACTACATCCTCGTCGGCCTGCTGGTGACCCTGGTCTTCATATTGACCGTGTGGGGCGTGGTGACGCTGGTGCTCAGCAACGTCCAATGACGGCCGTGTGCCCGGTGCGTCCCCGCCATATCCTCCGGCCCGCCGTTGTGTGCCCCGGGCTTCTCATCTAGAATCCCCGCGCTCTCGGCCTGCCGGTCATTTCCCGGTATGCTGGCCTGCCGGCGGTTGCGGACCTCCGGCCCATAAAGTAGGATGCGGGAGTTTCATCTGCGGCCCAGGCCGGTCGCGTGCCGGACCCCAGGCCAGGGAGTGCGGGGCGAGCCGATAAGCCGCAGCAAGCGCGCGGGTGGGGCACGCAAGCATCGATCGACCGATGCCGTCGAGTCGTAGGTGCCCGGAGTGCGCTCGCTGCGCCGGCGCCGATGGAGCCCGCAGTTCTGCAGGAAGCCTATCGAGACGGACGCGCAGACTGCGATCAGCGCACCCATTCGCGCTGGTCGGCACCAGTAGCGGGTCCGGCTGGACTCAGCCCAGATCGGGAGGAAAGTTGCAGACAGTGCAGCAACACCCCGGGCAGTGCCGCTCCTCCGGGGCCTGCACCGCGCCAGGCCCCCGCTTGGGCGGAGATGTCGCGCGAACAGCTGCGACGCCGCAGCGGCGCTCGTTCTCGGCCTGCCCCGTCGGGGCCCCGCATGCGGCACCGGCGTGAGTGTCCGACTCGTCATGGCTCATGATGCGCTCGCGCAAGGCCGACCTGTATTCGGGCCGAGGGCGGTCGCCGGACCCGGCCCTTCGCGGTCGAGCGCGAGGTACGGCGAGCGCAGGCGGTTTTGTGGAAGCGTGAGGTCCGTGGCTGAATCGCGCCTCGGCCCGGGCGGCTCGGTTCGCCGGTGGATCATCCGCCCCAATCGGTCCCTGACCTGGCGGGCGGTCCTGAGGGTCTACGCGGTGATCGCCTTGTGCCTGCTGGGCATGGCCGTACCGTTCGTTCTGCATGGCTACTGGCCGGTGCTGCCCTTCGCCGGCCTCGAGCTGCTCGCTCTCGGCGCGGCCTTCTACCTCTGCCTCAGGCGCAGCCAGTGGCGCGAGGTGGTGTCGATAGACGCGGACACCCTCAGGGTGGAGAAGGGCCGGCGGCACGCGGAGCAATGCTGGGAGTGCCCGAGCGCCTGGGCGCGCGTGCGGCTCGAGCACCCTCCCTCGGCCTGGCATCCGAGCCGCCTCAAGGTTGCCTACCAGGGGCGTGAAGTGGAGATCGGCGGATTTCTGACCGAAGACGAGCGTGTCGCGCTGGCGGATGCACTGGAACAGGGTCTCCGGGGGCGTCTGAATGAAGAGCGTCGTGCACAATAGATTTTTATAATCAACACCTTAAGGGAGACTGATGCATGTTTGCTAAGAGGCTGAGATTTGCCTTGAGTGCTCTTTGGGGAGCAGTCATCCTGATCAGCGCGGGCAATGCCTTTGCAGGCTTCAAGGACCTGAACCTGACGCCGGGCGCGACGGAGATCAGCAATCGGGTCTACAACCTGCACATGCTGATCTTCTGGATCTGCGTGGTGATCTGCGTTGGCGTCTTCGCTGTCCTGATCTACTCGATCGTCAACCACCGCAAGTCCAAGGGCGCCAAGCCGGCCAGCTTCCATGAGAGCACCAAGGTCGAGATCATCTGGACGACCATCCCGTTCCTGATCCTGGTGGGTATGGCCATCCCGGCGACCCAGACCCTGCTGGCGCTGGAAGACACCCGTGACGCCGACATGTCCATCCAGGTCACCGGTTACCAGTGGAAGTGGAAGTACGACTACCTGGACGAGGACATCAGCTTCTTCAGCACCCTGGCGACGCCCCGCGATCAGATCGAGAACAAGGCCGCGAAGGGCGAGAACTACCTGCTCGAGGTCGACAACCCCATCGTTGTGCCGACCAACAAGAAGATCCGCTTCCTGATCACCTCCAATGACGTCATTCACTCCTGGTGGGTCCCTGCGCTCGGCTGGAAGCAGGATGCGATCCCCGGCTTCATCAACGACGCCTGGACCGAGCTCGATGAGCCGGGTCTGTATCGCGGCAAGTGCGCGGAGCTCTGCGGTAAGGACCACGGGTTCATGCCGATCGTTCTGGTCGCCAAGAACGAGGCGGACTACAAGGCCTGGGTCGACGAGCAGAAGGCCGCTGCGGCAGCCGTTGCAGCCGCCTCGACCCAGGAGCTGACGATGGACGAGCTCATGACCAAGGGCGAGCAGGTCTACAACACCACGTGCGCCGCCTGCCACCAGGCGAACGGCCAGGGCATTCCCGGTGTTTTCAAGCCCATCGCGGGCAGCCCGATCGCCACCGGCGACAAGGCCGCGCACATCGACATAGTGGTGCACGGCAAGCAGGGTACCGCGATGCAGGCGTTCGGTGAGCAGCTCAGCGCAGTGGACATCGCCGCGGTCATCACCTATGAGCGCAATGCCTTCGGCAACGACACCGGTGAGATGGTCCAGCCGTCCGAGATCACGGCTGCCAAGTAAGCAATTCAGGAATCCAACGGGAGGCTCGACCCAATGAGTACCGCAACTACGCACGATGCGCATCATGACCACCCGACCGGCCTGAAGCGCTGGCTGTTCACCACCAACCACAAGGACATCGGCACGCTGTACCTGTGGTTCTCGTTCACCATGCTGCTGATCGGGGGCGCGATGGCGATGGTGATCCGGGCGGAGCTGTTCCAGCCCGGGCTGCAGCTCGTCGATCCGCAGTTCTTCAACACCATGACCACCATGCATGGCCTGATCATGGTGTTCGGCGCCATCATGCCGGCCATGGTGGGCCTGGCCAACTGGCTGATCCCGATGATGATCGGCGCCCCGGACATGGCGCTGCCGCGCATGAACAACTGGAGCTTCTGGATCCTGCCCTTCGCGGGCACGATGCTGGTCAGCACCCTGTTCATGGAGGGCGGCGGCCCGGCTTTCGGCTGGACCTTCTACGCGCCGCTGTCCACGACCTTCGCACCGGACAGCACCGACTTCTTCATCTTCTCGGTGCATCTGCTCGGTATCTCCTCGATCATGGGCTCGATCAACATCATCGCCACGGTGCTCAACATGCGCGCCCCCGGCATGACGCTGATGAAGATGCCGCTGTTCGTCTGGACCTGGTTCATCACCGCCTTCCTCCTGATCGCCGTGATGCC